>QIGT01000209.1 GCA_003230835.1 Gammaproteobacteria bacterium | reverse complement strand
CATCTCATGGCAGACATAATTGACGTACTGATCGTAGGTGGCGGCCCCGTTGGCATGGCGCTGGCCATCGACCTCGGTCAGCGCGGTATAGCCTGTACCGTCGTAGAACGTTACAAAACACCTCAGTTAGTTCCCAAAGGTCAAAATTTAACTCAGCGAACGGGTGAACATTTTAAGGCGTGGGGAGTTTCGGAACAGATTCGTGCTGCCTGTCCTATTCCCCACGAGTTTGGAATTGCAGGGTTGACAACGTACGGATCCTTGTTAAGCGGTTATCAATACGATTGGTACGTGCGCTCTGAGGTCCGTCAATTTTATGCCGCAGATGATGAACGCTTGCCACAGTATGCTACCGAGAATGTTCTGCGGGCGCGTGCGGCAGAACTTGAAAACGTAACAACTATTTACGGCTGGAAAGCAGAGAAAGTTGTCCAGGATGAAGCAGCGGCTACTGTCATCATATCTGAACGTGAAGGTGATGGTATCCAGCAACTGCGCGCGCGCTATGTCATAGGTTGTGACGGTAGCAATTCAGTGGTTAGGGATTCGTTGCATTTTGAGCAGGATATAGATCCACACGACAAGCGCATGGTGTTACTAGTCTTTCAATCGGCTGAACTTCATGAACTATTGGAGCGTTTTCCTGGCAAGTGTTATTTCAACGCGTTGAGCCCAGATCTGGACGGTTATTGGTTGTTCTTTGGCCGCGTAGAAATGGGTAAGAGTTGGTTCTTTCATGCGCCAGTACCGGCTGATACCACCCTCGATAATTTCGATTTCCAGGCCTATTTGCACCGATCAGTAGGTGCCGAGTTCAAGCTAGAATTTGATCATATCGGTTTCTGGGATCTGCGTATTGCGGTTGCAAAAAATTATCGCCAAAAGCGCGTATTGATTGCTGGGGATGCAGCCCACAGCCACCCTCCGTATGGTGGTTACGGAATTAATACCGGTTTTGAAGATGCCCGCAATCTTGGCTGGAAGCTCGCGGCGGTACTCAATGGCTGGGGTGGTAAACAGTTGCTGGACGCATACAGTGCAGAGCGGCAACCGGTGTTTGCCTCAACAGCCAACGACTTTATTGCTCGAATGATTCGTGATGATCGTGAATTTCTTTCCAAGTACGATCCAGAAAAAGACCAGGTGGCGTTTGAAGCTGCGTGGCGCGATCGTAGCCGCGGCAGTAACGCCGATGTTGTGTATTTTGTCCCGAATTACGAAGGTTCACCGATCGTGCATGGAGGGGTTGATGCGGTCAGTAGCGCAAAAGGACAACATGAGTTTACTGCTAGAGCGGGTCACCATTTAGCCCCACAACCCTTGTCTGCAGGAGGCACTACTTTCGAGGTTCTTGGTGACGGTTTTACACTGCTGGCCTTTGATGCAGAAGCGAGTTTGGTGGAGTCTTTTCAAAGCGTGGCGGCTGATCTGAAAGTGCCTTTAACAATTATTGAAGATTCTTATGATGGTGGACGAGAAAAATACGGCGCGTCCGCAATTCTGGTAAGACCAGATCACTTTATTGCTTGGGTCGGGGATGATGGCTCGGAAGTTGATGCCGCCGCGATTTTGAATCGTGCCATTGGTGCTGCATGAAGATTTTGAGTACAGTGAACAAATGAAATGGCAAAAACACGACTACGATGATATCCCGGGCACCTATGTGTTTGATGGGGAAGTGGCCCACTCAGCTTTTGGCTTAAACAAACTGCTATTTTCGTTTAACCACGATGAAAATAGACAAGAATTTACGCGCGACCCCGAAGCTTACGCTGACAAGTTTGGACTGCCAGAGAAGCACAAACAGGCGTTAGTGAATGAGCAGTATCTTGAGCTCATTCGCCTTGGTGCCAATATTTATTATCTGGCCAAATTAGCCGTGCCCAGGGGTTACACCATGCAAGATACAGGAGCTGCTTTTCAGAACATTACGCGCGATCAGTTTCAAGCCAAGCTTGACGCTAAGGCAGAAGGGCTTAGCGCCAAACTTGAAATGGCAGGAGGTTTCTGGAATGGCTAGAATTGTTGGAGGCATTACTACCTCGCACATACCGGCGATTGGTAATGCGATGACTCAAGGTTTAGAAGGTACGGACTATTGGAAACGTTTTTTCGATGGTTATGAGCCGGTTAAACAGTGGTTAGACGATGTCGATCCGGATATTGTGATAGTAGTGTATAACGATCACGGGCTGAACTTTTTCCTAGACAAAATTCCCACCATTGCCTTGGGCTGCGCAGATCACTACGAAAATGCCGACGAAGGCTGGGGCTTGCAAACGCTCGCCAGTTTTGATGGTGACGTGCAATTTTCCTGGCACCTTGCCGAGTCGCTAATCAATCAGGACTTCGACTTGACCACCTGCCAGGAAATGCTGGTGGATCACGGTTTCATAGTGCCAATGGCGTTGATGTGGCGCCATTTGCCCGAGTGGCCGGTGCAAGGCATACCTCTCGCTATTAATACTATTCAACATCCGATCGCCACCGCGCGACGTTGTTACGCTCTTGGCAAAGCGCTGCGCAAAGCCATTGAATCCTATCCGGAAGACAAGAAGGTGGTAATTTTTGGTACTGGCGGTATGTCACACCAGTTGCAAGGTGAGCGTGCTGGCATCATTGACGTTGACTTTGACCTTGAGTGTATGGAAAAAGTCATCAGTGACCCAGAGTGGTTGGCGTCTCTCAGTACTACCGAAATAATGGCAAGAGCAGGTACCGAAGGAGTCGAAGTTATTATGTGGTTAGTTATGCGTGGTGCCCTCAATGCCCAGGTAAACGTTATTCACAAGCACTACCACGTACCTGTTTCGAACACGGGCGCGGGGGTTCTTGTGTTGGAGAACGCGTAGTGCCGCGTGAATAATCGGCTCGATCTTTTCAATCAACAGTAGCATCGCAAGGTCATTCACTCGCATAGACTGGATGGTACGGCAGTTGCGTGACTCTGTGAATTCGATAACTAATCAGAGTTTCCCTCTAGGCAATACTTTTCCTTCCAACATGTGGCAACACAATGTGTAGATTTGGATAGGTCTAAACATTCGCTTGACCTTTGCAACCACGGTGTCGGTAGCGCAAAAAAACCGGTCGTACAGCTCAGAAAAGAAACGCTATAATCGGCGGCTTTGTGCTTGGCCAAACTGGCTCGCGTGGACAAATTTTGG
>QIGT01000045.1 GCA_003230835.1 Gammaproteobacteria bacterium | reverse complement strand
GGCCTTCTGCGTCAGCCAGGCTGTTTCATTCTGAATAACAACCTCGACCTTCTTGTTCCCATCAGGGGTGGTGTAAAAAATGATCTCGTTATTCATAGGTTTAAAATCCCTTGTATAAGCATACTCGCCTGTTGCATGGCTGAAATTATTGTTGCCTTCTGTTCATTCCCGATAAGTCTGGAGAGTCTGTCGATGAATGTATCGGCTACACAGAATTGCATTTATTCTTGTTACTTACGACAACTTAAGCCGCATTTATTATGATTCATATTCAGCCTTCGCAACAAAAAGCACGACTTCCTCCACTGGAATAATAGCATCAAGCTGCTCAAGAGCCTGTTGGTCAAATATCTTTTTAGCATCCACGGAAGTCTGTAACGCCGTCGACGATATCCATTCACTATTCCATATCTGTTCACTCTTCTCGGACGCCAGCCGACAAAGAGGTTCGTCAAATTCCATTTGAGGAGCAAATGGGAAACTTATCCGTTGAAGCCATAGTTGCATATGCCCAGTATTTGGGATCTGTGAAAACTTTCTCTTGGTCTTTTCGACAATTGATTGTCTCTGGCTCGTTGTCTCAAGAAAACTAATGAGCTTGCTCAATATCGCTGCGCAAACCGCGTACACCCTATGATTATGATAGGCAATATCAACTACAATGCTTATTAAAGGGATTACTTGTTCGTACTTCTTAAGCCGGAGAATTCGTTTATGGTATGCTCCCAGGGCCACTGCCAAACTGCCTGCATTCGGATATTCGATGCTGTGGTTGTGAATAATCAGCAAATGCTTTTGAATATCCCTATCTGTCTGCCTCCGAAATGTCCAACTCCGTTTGTCCTCTTTAATAGATGAGCTAATTACCTGGTTAGTGATCTTAGTTTTAGCAGGATTCAACTTGAGCCCTAAGTCCATCATAACCTCTGTCAGGCACTTTAATATCTTCTCACCGTCTTGTGAATTGTTCACAAAAATGCGGTAATCGTCCCGATACCTTAGAATGCAGTAGTCCTCAATATTCAAGCTGGCAATCTTCTCTGCAAGCTCTATGTCTGAGTAGCCAAGCACTATCTCCGCTATGAAATCCATCAACACCGATCCTTGGGGAATGCCGTTGGTTTGCCCATGCCGCATGTCTTGAATATGATTATCTATTATGTTCCCAAGCAGATTATTGTCACGCCGATTCTCCTTTTTCTTCGCCTCTGGTTTTGTGTGAAGTGCCCATGAAATCGAATGTGTATATATCGATCCATAACAATCGCTAATATCGGTGTGTATTATGAACGTATATTCCAGTGCTAACTCGATAGACACCTGTTCTATCTGATGCCACCAATGAGTTATTTGCTCTGCTTTATCTACTTCATCCGTTAATGATTCGACCGGCAGGCTAAGGCAATTAATCTTATTGTTATTAGCAAATGCATTGAACCGTCTACAGATTAATTTCCAGTTGTCTTCTTCAGTAATTCGATTGACCAGAGAAACATACAGCGCTGGATGTATTAACTGTAGAGGGCGCCATGCGTGCCTGCCGTCTTTATTGTTCAAAATCAGGTGATTGACATTCTCAAAATCTCGCGGTTTTTGGCTCAGAAGATCAGAGAACACCTTGCCTTCAAGAACTTTGCTGATACCGCTAAGGAGTGCATTGAAATGAAAATACGGAGGCAGATCAATAGTGCAGTAGCTCTCTTGTTTTAGAAAAAACGCACGAGCCTCATCACAAGACAGTTTAAGAATCGAGCGACTTCTCTGTGTGGACACTGTCATGGTAGAATTCGAAATACTCATATAATTTCCATCATTTTCATACCCTGAACACCTTCATAACCTCATCCCCAAGATGATTTATAACTTTCACAGAAATACGGCCTGATGTTGGTTTATTGAATGGCCGTGATATGTCGCTGTGCAGGGTCTCCCATGCTTCGGCATTTATCTCGGCTTTGAGTGTTGTCTTTAAGGATTTGTATGGATCGCTTGCGCCGAGGAAGTAGGCATGGCGGACAAAGAAGCTTTCTTCGTTGTAGTCGGTGTCGATGAACCAGCAGGCGATTCCTTCGGCTCCGTCGCTGCGGACTTCTCCGGTGTTGGGGTGAAATACGTCCACTCCATTTACTTTTACCTGGTAATAGTGATTAGTGGTTAGTGGCGAGTGGATAGTGATTTGATCAAAGCGTTCAGCATTTTGTTGATCTCGGCACAGTTGTTCAACAAGTTTTCTGAAATTCTTATCTCCAGAAATCCCAGCTTTACCGATAAAATCAGAAATGTTTCCATCTCTGCCAATGAGCCCCGCGCAATGCCAAGCGACTGAAGAAACTCCCCTGTGCTCCGTCGCGCCTGCCCCTCGGCTATATTTGCCGGAATGGATGTCGCTGCCCGCCGCATTTGAGAGATAATCCCAAATTTCTCCTCGGCAGGATACTTCTGCGTAATGGTGTATATCTTTTCGGTCAAGTCGATTGACTTTTGCCAAACCATCAACTCCCGATACGACTTTAAAGATTTCATAAGGCGCAATCCTCCTCCCTGAACTATCCACTAACCACTCTTCACTAATCACTGTTATGTCCGGTTCTCCGAAAATGACGAAGAGGTTGCCCTTGCCGGTATTCTTCAGGTCATCGGCCATGTGCAGGTCAGCATTCATACGTGCCTTGAGCACGGGAATGCGGCCGAGTTTGTCGAATTCTGATGAGTGGGCGTCGTAGTTAAAGGCACAGGCGATTAAGACATCAAAGTCAGCATCTCCTGCCTCGCGGGCAGCAGCTACAAGGTCAGGTCGGGAAACAGTTCCGAATTCCGGGCCGATAAAGATTGCGGCGCGCTTTTCTGAAGTGTGAAGAGAGAAGGTTGAAGGTTGAAGATCGGAGACTTCACCATTTTTTATTTCACTCTTCTCACTTCCAACTTCTAATTTTTCTTCATATCGTGCTTCCGCGCATATGAGATCGCCCGGCCAGGGTGTGATCGAAGTGAATTTAACCTTGTCTTCTTTGTGTGCCTGTTGCACACCGGCAGTCCGGAGGTTCTCCAGTATCATATGAGAGAAATCTCTTTCAACACCATAACCTGCATTTGATTCCTTAACAGAATCGATCAATTCATCATTCTCATCAACTGCCAGCACACGGTGAGGTGAAAGACTCTCGACGGT
>QIGT01000298.1 GCA_003230835.1 Gammaproteobacteria bacterium | reverse complement strand
CAGCGACTGGTGTTGTTGGATTTAAATCGCCGCTGCCTGTCAAAGTCCGCAAAGAGGCTGCATGAATTTGCCCCGCAGACGCGTCACCACAATATATTGTCCCCATTAGATCGAGGAGAGACCAAACATTCTTCAGTGGGGATGAACTTCGTCTTGCACTGCATCCCGGGCGCCTTTGCTACCAACAAACGCATCTTTTCTCACGTGCATTCGGTATTGGAAGACGGCGGAGTGTTCTTTGGTGCAACGCTACTGAAACATCCAGCGCGAGACGACGTTTTGTCTTGGCTGTTTATGAAGCTGCTTAACGCCCTGGGTATTTTCAACAACTCCAAGCACACATTGGCAGGCTTGCAGCAGACTCTGGCCTCAACGTTTCGTGAGGTTGAAATATCAATCGTCGGTTCAGCGGCGATTTTTCGAGCAGTCAAATGAGCGAGAAAATTCGAATCGTCTATGATAAGCAGTGCCCGGCATGCAGTGCGTATTGCTTGCTTGCGAAGGCTCACGCTGAGCCAGGGCAGATAGAGCTGATCGATGCTCGGGAGCAGTCTGACCTTATGACCGAGATCACTCGCCGTGGCATGGATATTGATGAGGGCATGGTGGTGGAGATAGAGGGCGAGCTGCACTACGGGGCCGATGGGATACACAGGTTAGCAACGGCCGCAAATAAAACGAACTTCTTCAACCGTTTTAGCCGCCTGCTATTTAAGAGCGAGCGTGTGGCTAATCTGCTGTATCCTTTGATGAAGGCCGTAAGGAATATTCTTCTAAGGCTGATGGGTATTCGCAGGATTAACAATCTTGAGCAACTCGGCAATGACAGGTTCTAGGCCTGCGCTAACTGGAAGTTGTGTGCGTTTTAGCAGGTCGCGCAATCCAGGGTGTAGGATTGCCAAGGTGCAGGAGTGGCTCGACCACGCCAAAATCTCTACCGCGTAGATGTATGATCGGCGCGAGACTAGGCCAGAGGACTCGCCGACATTTCGGGTGAAGTACTAGGGGAACTGCCGCTTTGGCGTGCGCTCCAAATACCGACGAGAGTATCAATGGGCGCCTAATGAATTGATTTGATCTCTGGCCGTGGGCTTTGACGAATAATCTGCTCGATCTCTTGAGCGGTGTGACCACTCCAGATATCAAACCTCATTCGCCTAAGATCAATGCTATTTGTGTCAGAAATTTTGATGGCTGGTGGCATGTCATCACAAACGAACGTCGGATAAACGATCAATTCGTCGCTATCTGTCGGCCCTGTAGCGATCACTCTAAAAATGAATGACTGTGCCTTCCTGGGCCAGATGTCAGCCGTTTCATCCTGCGCACCGGTTCTGGCATTATTGGTTTGATCAGTTGTCCAGAAAGACAATATCGTTGGCAACTCAGTATCGATTTCAATGCGGCAATTTCTCGCCATAGAGTCCGAATCATTTATGAGCGTGGCAAAATACCAAAGAGTGACGCCTCTCCTATCCCTATCGTGGTTTGGAAGTACCGCGGCGTGCAGTTGCGCAAACACATTGGCACTTTGAAGGACCAAAGCGATCAGCAGGATCGAGCTGAGAAAGTGAGCTCGGAATACAGGTCTGCGATTTTGTAACGTGCCCAAACTGCGTATTCCACTGATACCTGCCACCCAAACCACGTAAAAGCTGCCGCCTATCGAATCGATAGTGACGCGGGTGTTGTATTGTTAGTCCGAATCTGTGGTTGCTGTCAAATTTTTCTTGGGTTTACTTAATAATTGGGGTCAGCGTGAAAACTATCCCCTGTTGTTCTCAACTATGTGGTTAGCTATTGACGCACGCCTATTCAACGACTGCGCTTGTTCTGCAAAAGCTTCGACTCGGGTATTGAGTGATTTTGAATCAGCCTAGTCCTGAGTAATGGGGATAGCGTAATTGGCAGCAAACAAGACTGGTAAAGCAAAGTCGTGGACAAACGTGAATTATGAAACAAAAAGTCAAACGCACTCACAACCAATTGGTTTTTACACTGACCCCGAATATTCTTCTGACCCCGAATATTCTTAGGATTCTGTTCAGTCCCCGATAGCGGACGCTATCTGAGGGTCTGCGCTCTCCTCGGATTGGGCGAACGCTGGCACGGCAAGCATACCAAGCGATATGGCAAGCATTGCCCACGCAACGCGCTCAACCGTGACTACCGGCTTGCGCGATTTGCCAGACGACATGCGGTGGAGGTCAAGTAAAGTCCCCACAATATGACTGCAATGTTCGTTAGAAAAAGTGTGACCGCCATGACTGCGCCGCCCTCATTGTGCACTGCGTTCAGTCGATGAATCGCCCTGAGTTCTCCGGAGTCTCAATGGTTCGGATCAGGCTCCGACAATTGCAGATACCTCATCTCGACTGCTACGGGAGATGCAACTCCAATTCTAGGCGCATGCCAAGCACAGCTGCCGCCTTCTGCAGCGTGTTCAACGTAACGCTGTCATTATCTGGGTCAAGCAACCGATTGATTTGCGCACGACTCGTGTCCATCTGTTTGGCCATGCCTGTCTTAGACAGATTTTGCGCCTTCATTGCCTCTTCAAGCTTGTGGGCCAACACGGACTTAATCGCAGCGTTCTTGATCTCTTCATAATTACCCTCTTCCCGGAACATATCCTCAAGGGTTGTTCCACTGCGCGGGTTTTTCTTAGCCATGACGTTGGTGCTCCTTCAGTCGTCGTTTTGCCAAATTCAGATCCTTTGGCGGCGTCTTCTGCGATTTTTTGATAAAGCCATGCAATAGCACCATTTCTCGATCTGAGACATAGAAGAACACGCGGGCAATCCGCCTACCGGGTAAATCGATGCGCACTTCATGCAGCTCGTCGCTATTTTTAAGCTTCTTGCACAAAGGCGGTCCACAGGGCCAACTAAACTCAACTTTCATGATGTCGATGCCAATCAATCGACGATCACAAGCAACAAGTGCCAATAGCCAGTGGCGCACGGATTCTCGGCCGCTGGGTAGCTGATAGAACTTTGCAACGATGACCTTTTCAGGTGTCTTTATATCTATTTGTACCAAAAAAGATACGTTTTGTCACTAAATACCTATTCCTACCAATCTCCCTCCCTTCGCCCTCACCGGATCTTAAGGCCTCAACCTTAGGTTAAACGGGTGAAAACAAGTAGGCCAAACACCCTGAAATCAATTCTTCGATACCTGA
>QIGT01000066.1 GCA_003230835.1 Gammaproteobacteria bacterium | reverse complement strand
TATAAGCTGGATTTCTGGTGATTTTGAGTTATTTTGAGCCGATCAAAAATCATAACTGGCTGTTATTTATTGATATTATTTTGGCGAGACCAAATGTAGTGCCATAAAATATAGAGTACCCATTGACATATCTATTGACCGCTCGTAATGTGATGCGATGTATATTCGTCGCACCAGCATAAAAAGCCGTCGCAGCGGTAAGCCCTATTACACCTATCGCATCGTCGAATCCGTTCGCATCAACGCAAAGGTGCGTCAGCAAACACGCCTGAATTTAGGTCGGCACTTCGATGTCCCGCGTACGCAATGGATGCCGTTAGTTCAACGCATCGAGCAAATTCTACAAGGCAATATTGATCTGTTTCCACTGGGATTGGATCAACAGTTCGAACAAGACGCGCAGCGATATGCCGCGCTAATGCTCACAAGCAACGGCTGTCTGGCTAGCCCGGCTCCCGGCGCAATACCCGATTACCATCAGGTCGATATTGCCAGCATGGAACTCATCCGGCCACGTAGCGTTGGCGTAGAGCATGTTGCCCTGAGTGCATTACAACAACTTGGACTTGATGTGAAATTGAAGGCCTTGGGTTTTACCGGTCCTCAACGTCAAGCGGCTATTGGTACGATCATTGCGCGCATGGTGAATCCTGGGAGTGAGTTAGCCACCCACCAATGGCTTCAAGCACACAGCGGATTAGGTGAATTGATTAACACTGACTTCGCTAACACCAGCCTCATGCAACTCTACCGTATCTCTGATAAGCTTTATACAAACAAGCCTGCACTGGAATCGTTTTTATATCAGCAAGAGCAAACCTTGTTTGAATTTGACGAAGTCATCACACTCTATGATCTGACCAATACGTATTTTGAAGGAAACGGTAAAGCCAATGCGAATGCCGCCTTTGGTCGATCCAAAGAGAAACGTTCAGATTGCCCCTTGGTCACATTAGCCTTAGTGCTGGATAGTAGTGGCTTTGTGAAGAAGAGTGAGATATTTCCGGGTAACGCCAGCGAACCGCAGACACTGGAAAAGATGCTAGACCGGTTAGTACCGCAGAGCAGGCCATCGCCCCCGACGGTCGTCTTGGATGCGGGCATAGCCACAGAAGATAATATCGCTTGGCTGGTTGAGCATGATTATCGTTATGTCGTGGTGAGTCGCAAGAAACATCGGCAGTTCGATGACACGCAGGCCCAGACAGTAAAAGAAACCGTTGACAATCGAATTAAGATACAACGTGTTGTTTGTCAAGACAGTGATGAAGTTGAATTATATTGCCATTCAGAACAGCGCGAGAAGAAAGAAAACGGGATTCATGAAAGTTCTGCCCGGCGTTTTGAAGAGGCGTTAGAGAAGCTGGCGGTTGGCCTTCACAAGAAACGAACCAAGAAAAAATATGATTACATCCTCGAACGGATCGGACGTTTAAAACAGAAATATGCGCGTACAGCACAATACTATGAGATGGGTGTAGAAAACGAAAATGGATTGGCGACCAAAATACAGTGGGCACGAAAAAAAACGATAAAAGAAACATTACCGGGTGTCTATTGCTTGCGTACGAACCAAACCCAGTGGGATGACGCAACACTATGGCGTACGTATACCATGCTAACGGACTTGGAGTCGGTGTTTCGTTGCTTGAAAGCGGAGTTAGGTTTGCGTCCGGTGTTTCATCACAAAACCCATCGTGTCAGCGGTCATTTGTTCATCTCGGTATTAGCATACCATTTGGTACATACTGTGCGCATTCAACTTAAAGCCAGCGGGATACATTTAAGCTGGAGTGGAATATGCCGTGAACTGATGGGACAGACCCGAGTCACCGTTCAACTCAAGCGTGCCGACGGCAAGACGCTACACGTTAGAAAAACCACCCGCGCAGAACCCCGACAAAAAACGATCTGTGATGGGTTGGGAATTCCAGCAACCCCGGGGCGCACTGAGCAAAGCCTTATTGACCAAAAACAAGAATGTAGTGCCATAACGGCATAATAAAAATTGTAAGCCTTTGATTTAACTTGATTGTTTAAGAGGTAGTGTTAAATATGGGTCAAGTTGTCGGGATAGAAATACGGCGCGCACAACTTTAGGTCGGAGCTTGGCTGTTTCGGCGTTTCCGCTCTACGTGCCCGTTTAGCCTCTACCATAGTCCACGTCTCCATAAGCCCCCCTGCGATCCCGGACGGCCGGATTTCCCGGATCCGGTTCTGACCTTGGAATCGGTCCTCCTACTGCCTTTCTACCGCTAAGGAGACTTAAATGGTGACGCATATACCCCCCTCTTAGCTGTAGTTTACATGTAGAATTCGGCCTAGTTTAATGGCTCAAGCTACTCGATTCTGTGTCCGAGACTCAACCAAGACCATCCAAGTACCCAGAGCCCCTTTGCACGCTTGGGGCATTACCCCTTACGCCGTGATTTTGCTATCACGTCAGCAGGCTTTACCCCGCCTTCATCGCTCGTACTGACTCATGCGCCAGACCAACATGCTCCGGTCGACTTCGGTTGTCCTAGTTCGACTGGTCTTTGCAGGTTGTCGTCACTCCCTGCTACACGTTGCCCCTTCCCGACGTTATCTCTGCGAATCTTTCTCTGGTTGCTTGGACCCATACCCCGGCGGTTCTTCTGGTGCAGTTACTCGTTTCTTCCCAGAAAACATCGGCCTTTACCAATCTGGGAATGGCTCGGCACTCAACAATATCCGTACTGCAACTTCTGTACGGAGGGTATTACGGGGCTGCAGTCATTCTCTAATGTTCAGGCCTCCAGATTTGCTTGCCACCCCGGTTGCACCTACCGCAGCGATTCTGTGCTCACTGGGCAGCCGTGGCTTTTACTTCCCCGCATATCTCAGTTCGTTACCTCCCCGAGCAGGGGATATGCTAGCCGTCTGAATCGAGCAATTGACGGCGTGGGGACTTACACCCCACTAGATTCGCAGTCTTGTCGGCTGCTCCCCCAGATTAACCCTTTAAATACATGCCCCGCTCATAGATCCCGGTGGTGTCGTAAACGCTTGCCAGTCGCATTCAAGACTATTGCCTTCCGTCCGTTCGAAAACGTCGGCTTTCACTGGTCGAAACCAGCTTATCCTTGCGGACCACAACTATACAATTTTCGGGACTCGATTACGCGGCCTACATTCTTGATTCCCCCGGCTCGATACACACCCTA
>QIGT01000140.1 GCA_003230835.1 Gammaproteobacteria bacterium | reverse complement strand
TAACAGGCTCTTCGAATCTAGCGCTATTGGTCTGTGATGCCATCTCTGGATACCATCGTTCAAAGTGATCGCGTAGTTCACCATTCAGTACCACCGTTCTGGTCTGCAATAAGTTTAGATTTCTTGCTCTCACAGTCGCGAACGTAGCCACCATCGATACCGACAGTGAGTGGCTTGTCGGGCTTCGGCAATTTAGACCAGTCACGCTGGCAACCCGAGATAAACCTTGGTTGGTCCTTTACTGCTTCGTCTTGACGTTAGGCGGTTTTATGAAGATGTCGTCGTACCGTTTCAGCATCGAGGCACTCGTTGATGGGTAGGACCTCTTTTAATAAATCAACGGTCAAACCATACGACATCAGTGAGGCCCATTTGGTCTCGATGGAAACATACGCGAGGGCTACGAGACCAATAACCAGAAGTTTGTGATTTTCGACCTTGTTGGTCGATTGTACGTGTTCTTAGCGTACGTTTTTTGCCGAATTCTGCGACTACCCGTATCTGCGCTGCAACCCCTGTCTGGCCGCTGTCTGAGAGTGCCGCAAGTTTAACTAAACGCTGTAGGCTCTCGACCAGCTCAGGCTGGCTGACTTTGCGTGCACACACTTCATCGAGTTGCACTCTGTTCATCCGTCTGCATCCTCCGGCGGCCAAAGCTGCGCACCATGGCGCACCTGTGCAATGGCGATTACATCATCATGGATAGTGTAAACGACGATGTACGGCGTTCCCGCAATGATGAGTTCGCGGGTGTTGGGAAGGTCAAGGCCTTGGCGGCCAATCTCGGGATGGTCGGTTAGATCGTTATCAACGCGGTCGAGGATATTATCAACAACGTCGAAAGCAGCAAGCGGGTCGTCTTTAGCGATGTACTCTTGAATGCCTTCAAGATTGTCGTATGCCTCGGTTGTCCACTGGATACGCAATTACGCCTCGTTGGGTCGGTATTTGTTGCGCAGTGCGTTGAGCTTTTCATCAGAGACAAACTCACCGTGTGCGGCTTGATCGACGCCGCGCTGTAAGGAACGCAATTGACGCTCGTAAGTTTCAAGCCCTGTACGCAACGCTTGCTCGATGATTTCATCAGCGCTGCGGTTGCTTTCAGCAGCCAACATAGCAGCACGCTCAGAGAGTTCCGTTGATATATCTGTATGTGTAGTCATCCTATTAAGATCGCACGAAAATGATCTGTGCGCCAAGCAAAATTTAACAATCATCTTCCCCCTGCCGAACAAAAAACAAACCAGGTGTGCGGCGAAGGCCGCACTCCTTTGAGGTCACAGCTCTGCTGTGGGCGCAGTGAGCTTGCGAACGGAAACCAAGTGTGCCGTAGGGAGGTACTAGAGTTTTCCCTAATAGTGGGACATAAACGGCTAGATCCCTTGCCCCGTCTACGTTTCACGAGGGGGATACTTTTTCCTTAGAAATTCAATTTACTGGGTTTTGAGAGGTGATTTTCATTAACTTACAGCACAAGTGTCCCGTTACGAGGGAAAACTCTAGCACCCCCAGTACATCGGAGAGGAGAGCACCGCAATGTGTGGGGCATTATTGTTTTTAGGGGCAGAAGTTGATCGCGAAGGTAGCAGGATAGCGCGAAAAATCAGAGTAAAAACTAAAACTAGGCATTTTTCTGCCCCACATATTGCGGTGCTTTCCACCCCTAAACGGGCTTTGCCCGAAGTATGCAAGAAACGCACATGCGATCAGCTCCAGAAACTAGCGACTTAGGCGCGGGTTGCAGGTTGGCAGGGTTTTTGTGGCGAACGATTTTTGCCATTTAGAGGCAGTGTTTGGATCGTGATATGGTCAACTGAGAATCTTCTTAAACAGCCACTGGGCAAAACGAGATACTTTGTTAAAATGAAGATTACAAAGTTCGTATTGACATCAGCTCTTGTGCTCACAGCATCGAGTTGTTCACAAAATAAAGAACCCGTTGCCACCAGCACCAAAGAAGTGTGTTTCGATGGTGGCAGTGTAACGCTTGGTTCTACCGAACACTACCCCGAAGAACAACCTTTGCGATCTGTGAAAGTAGCGCCGTTTTGTTTGGATGCTTACGAAGTCAGCGTGTCCAGGTACGAGCGATTCGTGCAGGCCACGGGTTACAAAACGGTTGCAGAGACTGGCCCGAATCCTTCTGACTATCCAGGCCAACCACCGGAGTATTTTCAGCCAGGCTCTGCTGTTTTTGTTTTCCCTGCTCGAAGTAGTCTCGGGCGGTGGAGTTTTAAGCCTTTGGCAAATTGGCGGGATCCGCAAGGCACGTCCACGAGCCTCATAGATGCAGAAGACCATCCAGTTACTCATATTGCGTTTGAGGATGCTCAGCGCTATGCCAGTTGGTTGGACCGTCGTTTGCCTACTGAGGCCGAATGGGAATTCGCCGCAAAGCATGGCGGTAACGTGGTCGACTTGTCGATTGACGAGAGAACAGGAAAACGAAATGTGTCGGCAAACATCTGGGACGGTGAGTTTCCTATATTTAATACTAAGCTCGACGGGTATGCCGGTACTTCACCAATAGGAAGTTACGTGCCAGATGTCAATGGCGTATATGACCTGCTCGGTAACGTGTGGGAATGGACGGCGGACACCTACGACAAGAAGGGCGCATCCACTATCGAAAAGCATGTCATAAAAGGTGGTTCACACTTATGCGCAAGCAATTTTTGTGCGCGCTTTCGACCCGAAGCACGGCAACCACAAGAGCACGGTCTGGGTACTAGCCACATCGGGTTTCGTACGGCACGGGATAAGCACCAGTAGGTTACGAAAATGCTCTTCGGTTACTGTTTGGCCAACTTATGCTCTTTTGGCCGGCCATCTTATGGGTCAAATTACAAAGCTAACTTTTCTACATCAAAAAATAACCGGACTGCAAACTTAAGCAACGGCTCAGTCCAACGTCCGAACGCATCGTTCCTTAGGTTTCTGTAGTTGCCCCTCCTGAAAATACAATCGTGTGGTTTTTTCGTTCGTTTTTTGCCATCACCATCATGCTGCAATTCTAACCTAGCGATGATGCAGGCCACCGACACGGGGAATCGCAACAATAGTACCCTGGTCCGGCGGTTCAATAATTCGAGTTTCTGGCGGATCTTTGTTCAGCGACATGTGAGTTCTGCAAGTATGGTAATAGTTAAAATATTCACGTAGAACTCTGCGTAGATGCCGCTCATTGAA
>QIGT01000311.1 GCA_003230835.1 Gammaproteobacteria bacterium | reverse complement strand
AGCTTTCATACGGTCTCTACACCTTGGGGATTCTTAAGATCCACAGCCACACTGGTACGCCCACGAGCGAGCACATCGTTGGTGTCTGCTTGTTTGCCTACTGCCGCTGCGCGGTCAATGCGTATGATCTGCGCACCCATATCTGCCAACATCATGCCGCAGTAGGGCCCTGGCCCAATCCCCTGTAGCTCTATCACTTTGACGCCTGCTAGTGGTCCCATCTCATCCCCTCCATTCTCAAAGGGATCAGCTTTACTTGAAAGCAACCGCCTTGCAAGTACCCCGCAGAGGCTGGATATCAAAGTTGTCTCGGAATTTCATCAGCCTTCAAATCCCGTCTTTTATGCGCTACGGCCAGCCACAAAAACGCCCTGGCTTTTGATCTCGTAGATGATCCGATAGGAATACAGGTAGCTCCCTGACGGCTTCATCATTCACTTCCGGCACTTTCTTACCAACCTTCGGCTGCTCATCAAGTACATCTGTTTTCTCCCGAATATCCTGAGTGACCTTCTTCGCATAGTGCTGGGAGTCGTGGGCAATAAAATCATGAATGGATCGAAGATCGGTCTTGGCCGGTTCTGACCAAATCACCATGAATCGATTTCCCGCTTGAGTTCCTCGCTGGTGATGGTATTACCCTGTTCCACGGCTTCCTGTCCCTTCCTGATCTTATCCAGCACATAGAGCTGGTACATGATCTCATCCATGTCGGTATCTTCCGGCAGTTGGCCGATGGCGTTGAGTGCTTCTTGTTTAGCTGCTTGTATGGTTGTTCTCCAAAATGGTTAGCCGCTGCTGGCCGCCGACCGCTCGTGCAGTGAAACAAGGGTGGTCTGCATCTGTTGTTTGGCGATCATGGCAGAGACTGACACTAACATCCAAACAGCCCCGCATCTGTCATTATCTACACGACACAAAGTCCCTTGAATTAATGGAGATTCAAGAACCTAACCTTAGCTCGGGGTTCCCTCAAGAAATCGGACCGAGTCTACGACTAAGCGGGACTACGCCGGACTTGGCAAAAGACGAATGTCGGTTGAGTCTTTCCATATTAAATTATCAGATCGATGGATGCTAAACAAATACGAGTAGTAGTTGATGCGTACCGCGAAGCCAAGGAGTTGGTTGTCTCTAACAAAGCGCTAACCACCGCTTGGTGGGGGCATGCGAGCCAGGTTAGTTGGTGACCCTGGCCCCAGGATAGAATTGTGTTGTAGACACCATGTAGGCACTTTGAAACTTCGTTTAACTGAGTTCGTGTAATGCCAACTCGGTGCCGACCTTACCACCAGGCTTAAGCAACGCCATGGCGGTTAACCTTTCTTCCTGCTGGAACCCAACAGTGACTTGTTCGTCCCAAAAAATTGGCCGGCGAAAATAGACATCCATAGATAATGTAGTGACCGGCTTGCCGTTTTGACGTTTCCACAATTCTGCTAACAAGTAATGGACCCCCATGCCGCCCCCTATCAGCGGCGCTCGAAACCCAGCCAGTTGTGCGGCTTCCACTTCATAATGAATGCTATTGCCTTCCATACTGTACCCACACACACCTTGGGGTGTGAGTTGATATTGCTGCCCGAGTTCGAGACAGCTCACATCTTCTATCACCAGCGGTGGACGCTCACCCGCACCTCGCCCGCTCTTATCGGCGTCAGGTTTGAGTGATCTTCTGTTCGCTGTGATAACAACGCTGCCATGCTGGTCTGTGAAACTCACCATGGTGTCAATAGTTCGCCCTCGTGGCACCTGGGTCACTGCTTCTATTTCACCGTTCACCGTGAGTACTTCATCTACGCGCACCGGCCGGTGTTGGCGAATCGATTGCAGCATGTTGATGTTGCCTTCGGCGCTGATACCACTATTGATACCCGCGTGAATAGCCAAGCCGATAAAGAAGGAAGGGTCGACGAAATCGCCGAATATAGAACTATCGATACCACACGCAGTCAGCTTCTCAGCTTGATATTGCGCCGACACCACCACTTCATCTTCTACATACTTGTACCCTTGTGCGGGCTCTATCCAATCCACATACACTCCAAATTGTTGGTTAGCGATACATGTTAGTACCACCACAAAGGGTGATTGCTTGACCCGTCACGAAAGCGCTGGCATCGGACGCGAGGTAAACGGCAATGCCTTTGAAATCTTCTGCCTCGCCAAAACGGCGCAGTGGTGTTTGATCACTGACCCGTGCTGCGGCTTCAGGGTTGTCCCACAATGCTTTAGCAAAGTCGGTTCTAACTAGACCAGGACAAATGGCATTGGCACGGATGCCTTTAGGACCCCACTCCAACGCAAGATTACGAATCAAGCCGATGTCAGCGATCTTGGAGATGTTATAAGTGCCAATAGTTTCCGATCCTGCAAAGGCTCCCGTGCTAGAAGTGATCATGATCGAACCACGCCCTTTCTCAACCATATCTGCAATAACCATCTGGCACAGCCAATGGTTAGAACGCACATTGCTGGCCATTATTTTGTCAAAGGCTGCGTCGGGAATATCACTCATCGAACCATAAAAAGGATTGATTCCGGCATTTGCTACCAAAGTGTCGATAGCGCCCAAACGCGCTCTGGTTTCATCCACTAACGCTTGTAGTTGGTCTTTGTAGCCGATGTTGCACGCCACTGCGATGGCTCGTTGTTCACCACACGCTGTATTGATTTCTTCAACAACCCGCTCACATTGATCGAGTTTGCGACTCGAAACCACCACCTTGCTGCCATGTTCTGCCAATGCCATAGCCATGCATCGGCCTATGCCTTTGGAAGCACCGGTCACAATGGCAACTTGCCCGGTTAAGTCGAATAACTTCGTTGATACTGTCAACCTCATCCCCTCAATTGCTTTTTCGTTTATCTATTTTTTGCTTAGTTTGTTTTTAGATGCGTTAGCTGTTCCACAGTAGCGTTCCTTCACCTGTTAGCATGGCGGCAGCTGGCATGACACGAATTCGCCATGGCTCTAACCTCAGCGCGGAAAAACTCGGTGATGTGGAATCTTCCCAGCCCGGCACAATTGCTGGGTCGTAACCTACCGGTGCTGGGGCATTAGCAAGCTTATCCCACACCGCCGCCTTGGTTGCATCATCGGCTACCCAAGCGGCAGCACATTCTGCCATGCACGTGTCTTGCTCGGCAGACCAGTAATTGCAGGATACAAAGGCACTGGCTTCAAGATGAGC
>QIGT01000465.1 GCA_003230835.1 Gammaproteobacteria bacterium | reverse complement strand
CGGTGTCAATTTAACAAAACCATATCCTGGGGCAATCTCTGACTGGAAAAGGCACGATAAGTGGTTACAGAGGTAGGTTGCATCGAGCCAGTTTCACTTGTTTTGCATACGCCAAACGAGCACGATTCATGTCGTCGGCCTATTGTGGTGTTGTGAGTAAAAAAGTGAATGAAACCCTAAAAATCTCCATAGCTGAAAAATTCCGAAATACTCCAATGGGTTTTTTGAGGATAAAAAGAAATCTAGTATGACTAAATTATCCGATTCTGAAACAGAGAAATATTTAAGGAAAACAATCTTATCAACACCGCTTGAAGAGATAGAAACAAAAGGAAAAAATCACTATTTCAAATGCTCAAAATATAATGCCATATTAACTGTGAATTCTTATACATTTACTGTTATTACAGCTAAAAGAATGAACAAAAATTAAACATATTTCTTGGTTAATTAACGATTGAAGCCAAATACTCACAACGAATAAAGACAGGTGGCGTGTAGCTACCACGTTATCCAAGAGTTGAACAAGCCTGAGTTCATCGTTGCTGATACGTTTTGTTCGCACTCACAGTGCCGGACTCTCTCCCTCAAGCTGCCGTGATCTCGCTCTGATGGGATAACATAGGCTTCGCAATGGCGCGATTATTCAAGGCTGTTGGCTGTTGATGTTACATAATCCTTAGAGAGCGACCTTTGCCTAAGGTAACTTAGACTTTGGTCTTATTCAATTTACTCCACCGGTTTGCGCTATGTTGTTACGTGTTAATGGTCAGTCCGTGTCTGTGCCAGATTCCTTGAGTGATTCAAGCTTGCTTGACTTGCTTCGTGATCGTCTTGGCCTTAAAGGCACCAAATTTGGTTGTGGAAAGGGTCTGTGTGGTGCTTGTACCGTACACGTCGATGGTGTTGCTATGCGTTCGTGCTTGTTAACGCCTCGGTTTATCGAGCAGCAAGAAATTACCACCATTGAGGGCCTGGCAGACACCGTACCCGAAGATGGCCTGCATCCGCTGCAACAGAGGTGGATCGAAGAGTCGGTACCCCAGTGTGGTTATTGTCAACCGGGTCAAATTATGGCAGCCGCCTCGCTGCTGAAACAAACACCCAATCCCAGCAACGATGAGATTGACGCGGGCATGTCCGGGAATATTTGTCGTTGTGGAACTTATCAACGCATCCGCTCGGCGATACGCAGTGTGGCGACAGAGATGAACGAGTAATCCGATGGCAGGTATAGATTTTCAAAGACGCCGGTTTCTTCTTAATACAGGATGGATTGCAGCAGGTGTCACGGTGCTTTCTTCTTGTAGTAGTGGACTAATCCCCATAATCCCATTTTCTGACCCTCCGGCGATCGGCGATAGTGGTGGTTGGGTGCAGTTTCTACCTTCTGGCAAAGTTCGTTTTTTGTGTCCGCGTGCCGAGATGGGGCAAGGGGTTTCTGTTGGGCTGACGCAAGTGGTTGCGGCGCAGATGAATATTGCACCGGAGGATATCGAATGTGTACTGCCGTCGACGGACCAACTGGCGCCGGTGATGTCTACTGTGGGCAGCGAAAGCATTGCTGAGTTTTTTGCACCGACAGTTTATGGCGCTGCGCTGCTGTGTGAACTGTTGAGACAAAAGGCTGCGCTTAAGGCCGGTGTTGAGGTCAAAGAAGTTAACAATGCCGAGGACAACAGTGGTGCGTTTGTTACCCAAAGCGGGGTACGCATTGCCTACGCTGAGCTGGTTTCGGACGAAGCGATTATTCTGGCCGAAGACGATGACATAAGCGAAAGTCTTGCGAGCATTGACACTGTTCGTCAGCGGATAAAGGCTGTACGGGATCTTAATTGGAATCGTCCAGCGTTGTCCGACATCGTCACTGGCCGGATGACCTACAGCCGCGACGTAGAAGTGCCCGGAATGTTGTATGGGCAAGTCCTAAAAGCCGCTCCTTTCGGCGGCGAACTTGGCAAGGCTGATCTTGATGCTATTCAATCGATGCCTGGGGTTGTTAAGGCATTTATCGAGCAGTCAAAAAACTGTGTTTGTATCATCTGCGATGACCCATTTAGTCTGCTTGCTGCGGTGCAAGCAGCTGAAATAAACTGGTCGGTCCCGGCGGCTTACCAACAGCAGCAATTAGACGCTGTGATGGACGTTGAGAAATATCGGGGCGAAGATGACTTTGAGCATACCTTAGTTGAAAAGGGATCCAGACGAACGGAATCTGACGCTGATTTAGATGCTCGTGGCTTAACCAAGGTAGCCGCAAGGTATAAAACACCGATGGCTGGACATGCCGCGATGGAACCCCGCAGCGCTATAGTTCACTTTACGCCGGAAAAAACCAAAGTCTGGGGTGCGTCGCAAAACACTCATTTTGTGCGCGACCGGGTAGCGCGCATCACCGGCCAGAAAAAAGAGCGCGTCACAGTTTATGCTCACCGGCTTGGGGGTAGCTTTGGTGGTCGTATTGTATGCCAGGCGGCGGAAGAGGCTGCTCTTTTGTCTAAGTCTATTGCGAAGCCTGTAAGGGTTCAGTGGTCACGTGAAGATGAGTTTCAGCATAATCCAGTGCAGCCACAGTTCGACCACCACATTGAAGCTACAATTACTGAAGACGGAAAGCTAGAAAGCTGGGAGCAACATTTCACCACGTCGCCCATTGTATTTGGCTCTGCGGTGTTGCCGAGACACATACAACGTATTGTCGACTTTACCCAGGAAGATGGGTCGCCCCGAGGCGCGTTGCCACATTATCAGATACCAAATCTATATATTCGCTACTCGGATATCCGCACTCCGTTGGTCACCAGTGCCTGGCGTGGTTTGGGTGCGGCACCTAATACGTTTGCCAAGGAATGTATGGTTGATGAACTTGCCGCCACCTTGAAGATAGATCCCATTACTCTGAGAATTAGAAATTTGGGAGGTGAAAAAAAGCGCCTAATTCATGTTCTCGAATCTGTAGCTGATCTCAGTGGCTGGGAAACAAACGACACTGCACCTAACTATGGGTTTGGCGTTGCCGCAACAATTTATAAGCAAACTTCTGTTGCAGTGGTAGTGGAAGTTTATGTTGATCCTTCGAGTCATGAGATAAAAGTGACGCGAGCCTGGTGTGCACAAGATTGTGGATTGGTTATAAACCCGGATCAGGTTATCGCTCAAGTGCAAGGTAACGTCGTTTGGGGTATCTCGATGACTCTAAA
>QIGT01000405.1 GCA_003230835.1 Gammaproteobacteria bacterium | reverse complement strand
GCTCCAGAAGGCACGGCGGTAAAATTGTGCAAGCGGAGAACACTGAGAAATAAGGCGTAAACGCCTTCTTTGTCCATAGGGGTGTCAGATATAACCGTCACGCTGCCTTTTAGGCGGGGGTCTATGACGAAGGTCTTGCCGGTAATTTCTGCCACTTGAGCGACAAATTCATTGATGTCTGCATTCTTGGCCGTCATGCGCCAAGTTTGTTCTTGTGCCAAGACCGCGTTTGGCCAAACCAGTGACAAAACGACGACGATTAAAAGATAGCGAATATTAATTTTCATATTTTTTTAACTGCTGCTTTTACTTTACAGAGGCGGTGATAAAAAACCGACGTGAGCCTCGTTGTACTTCCACGCGCGCCGAACCTTGCGCAATGATGTTGTCGAGTTCCAATTGATCTTGCTGAATATTGCCAACCGGGCGGCCATTGACAGACAAAATGATATCACCTGATTGCAGCCCAGATTGCCGCAGGTAGGGTGATTGTGCCACATTACCGATGCGGTATCCGCCGTCGCTGACGGATTCAATACCCAACTCTTCTAGCGTGCCTTGTGCATCAGCAGCGAGGCGATCTCGGTACTGCGCAAGCTGTCCTTGGTCAGTTGCTTGTCCCCCTTGAGGAGAATTATTATTGTTCGAACTGGCATTACTGTCGGGTTCTGTAGACGCATCACTCGTGTCGTCTAGATCTTCAGTAACTTCGGCTATAAATCTTGTCGAAAATTTGGGAAACATCAGTGTTTCTCGTATTCCGGCGCGTCTAAGTATGATGCGATCAGTGGCTACTTCAACCAATTTCGCGTTTCCTGGAAGGGTGTCATTAATTTTGTATCGCAACCCGGGCTTGCCTCTCTGTGCAACAATGGCAACAGAGAATTGCGCTTCATCTGCGACAAAAACGCTTTGTAATTCAAGCGGTAAGCGGGTTTGTACCGCGGATTCATTGCTGTCCGTGACGACCGGTGCGGCGCCTGCTTCGCCAAATAAGTTTTTAGCCAATATCCAGTTAACGTTACCGGTCTGTTGCGGCACTGTGGATGAAGACTGGGTTGAAGCTGTAGAAACGGGCATTGTGGGGGCTTCAAAAAAGAACCAAATAGATGTTGCTAGCGTGTACGCAATACCCGCCACCACCAGCCAACGGAGCGGTTCTACACCTTTTTCTAACACAGTCTCAATCACAATGGTTGTGTCTCTCTCTAGCCTTTATCTTTCGTCAATCTACCGTCTATTTCTCATTTATCTCTGGTCGTTCGTCGTCGTTCACATTGCCCCACTTTAAATAGCTGATTTTAAAGGAGCTGTTCTTCGACCTCCAATACCACAGCGTGATCGGGATCACTACCAGGCCATGGATTGTGTAGCATTTTGGTGAATAACTTAGTGATTCCTACTTTTACGAAGCCGTTTTCACCCAAGGAGGCGATCATCAGCGGTGTTTGTTGGTGCACAGGATACACTACTGCCTGAGCGGTATTTGTGTCCGTCATCTGCAATCTTGCAGTCAAAGCTGGAAGTTCTACCTCCTGCAGTCGTCCAGCCAAGGTGTAGCGTACTAATCCGCCACTCCAGTCTATGTGACCGCCAATATCCACAACTGTGCGGTTTGCATGGGACAGTTTGGCCAAAATATCCGTAAACGTAAACTCACCACGGATATAGATGTCGTAGATTGCCAGACTTGGATTGAATACTGCAGCAGCGATTGAGCCTTGAATGGCTAAATTGCCATTGCGCAGCGACGATCCTGCTGTGCCTCTCAATTCGCCCTGAGGATGACTTAAATGCCAATCGAAGGTCGGTGTAAGAAACACCAAGGTAGAGGGCTGCAGTTGCCAGTTCAGTTGGCCGTAGTCTTGTCCTTGAATCAGCAGGTGCCCTTGTCCATTCCAGATAGAGCCTGCGGTATCTAGCAGGTTCACATCCGGCATGCGATCTGTCACGCGGTTGATGAGACCAGCAGGTGCCATGACAACCATGACCAAAACGAACGCAATGGCGCCAAACAGAATATAGCGTTTCATGGCTTAGAGCAGGTCCTCGATAATGCGTTGATAGATAGCAGTGAGCGGTTCTAGTTCGTCGAGTCCAATGCATTCATCGATCTTGTGTATGGTGGCGTTAGTAGGGCCCAACTCGACCAGCTCTACAGTGCCGCTTCCAGGTTGTGTCCATGGGCAGATGAAGCGACCATCTGAAGTGCCGCCAGAAGTCGACAGTTCCGGCGTGACGCCACTGATTTTTTCAATCGCCGCACAAACCACATTCGTCAATTTACCCTTGCGGGTTAGAAACGGGTTTCCCGACAATTGCCATTCCAATTGATACGCGAGTTTTTGTTCATCGAGGATCTGCACAACAGTCGTTTGAATGTCCTGGGCGCTGAGTTGCGAACTGAAACGGAAATTGAATTTTACGCTGAGTTCACCAGGAATGACATTGGTGGCACCCGTACCAGCGGTGATATTAGATATTTGAAAACTTGTCGGTGGGTAGTAGTCGTTACCTTGATCCCACTGCTTGTTGGACAGTTCTTGTAGGCCCGCTAAGGCTCGATGTATAGGGTTATCGGCATCTTGAGGGTAGGCCACATGGCCTTGTTTACCCCTCACGGTGAGGGTTGCGTTCAGCGATCCTCGGCGCCCACAGCGCACAACATCCCCCACCAATATACTGGAGCTGGGTTCGCCGACAATACAGTAGTCGGGTTTGATCCCTCGTTTAGCGAGGGTGTCAACTACATGACGTGTGCCTTGAATGGCGTCGCCTTCTTCGTCGCTGGTGATGAGAAAACTCAACGTGCCACGAGGTGGGTTTTTACGCACGCATTCCTCGACACTAACCACCATAGCCGCCAGGCTCGATTTCATATCTGCTGCGCCGCGGCCATACAATTTGCCGTTCCGTATGGTGGGTACAAATGGATCAGACTGCCAACGGTCGGTGGGCCCGGTCGGCACCACATCAGTGTGCCCGGCAAACATAAGATGGGCGCCTTGACCTTGTCGCACCGCCCACAAATTCTGCACTGGTCCGGCATTAAGTGTCTCGATGGAAAAACCTAAAGCCGCTAAGCGCTTGGCAATCAATGCTTGGCAGCCGTTGTCATCGGGGGTTATCGAGTTTCTGCTGATGAGATCGCAGGTGAGTGCCAGCACTCTTGCGTAGACGTCGTCTACGGCTCGCTTCGATGCGTCTTCTTTCT
>QIGT01000267.1 GCA_003230835.1 Gammaproteobacteria bacterium | reverse complement strand
CAGATTAACAAAGATCCTCTCAAAAGGGAGCTAAAGCGCCTTGGCTATTTGCTTTTTTTACTACCCGCTACGTTACCTCTAATCGCCTGGATGCTTTGGCATTTCGTAAACTCAGCTTCATGGGTGCCTTCAATTCTTACGGTGGCTACTCCCTATGCGTATTTACCGCTACTGGTGCTGTACGGCCTGGTTCCTCTAACCGACGCCCTCATCGGCAAAGACCCAAACAATCCCGACGATTTGAAAGTGTTCGCACTAAGCGAACAACGTTACTACCGTGTGCTCGTCTATCTAGCGCTTCCTCTGGCTGGCATGAGCCTGCTGGGAGGGATGGCCCTAATTTCCAATTGGACAGATTTGGGTGTCCTTGGCAAATTTGGGTTAGTTGTATCCTTCGGCACAATACATGCGGGAATCATGATTAACGCCGGGCATGAACTCATTCATAAACCCACCCGCCATGAACAACGTATCGGCGGCATACTGCTCGCGATGGTTCTATACCCTAGTTTTAAAATCGAACATGTACGTGGACATCACATCAATGTGGCAACACCTTTAGATCACAGCACCTCACGTCTTGGGCAATCGCTCTACAACTTTCTGGCCAAAGCGCTATACAACAACGTACGAACGGCCTGGCGGCTGGAAGCGAACCTGCTGCAAAAACGTAACAAGCCAGTGTTTAGTTGGCACAATGAACTGCTTCGCTGGTATTCCCTGGTGCTTCTTTTTGGGTTGATTAGTTTTGCCTTATACGGCCTGGCCGGGCTTGGCTTTTTTGTCGCCCAGGGGCTGGTCGCTATCGGCGTACTCGAAAGCGTAAACTACGTGGAGCACTACGGATTAAGGCGCCGCAAAAATTCCGACGGTCGTTACGAACGCACCAACCACCATCACTCCTGGAACAGTAACTACTTGTTGAGCAACCTCATCACGTTTCAACTACAAAGACATTCCGATCATCACGCCAATCCACAGCGCCGCTATCAAGTGCTGCGACATTTTGACGACAGCCCACAACTCCCTGCAGGCTATTCAGCAATGATCGTGTTAGCTCTGATTCCACCGCTTTGGATGCGAGTGATGAATCCCAGAGTGCAGCATTACTATGCCGACCGAGAGTGAGCCATTGCAGTGCCGACCGAGCGAAGCATTCTGTGTCAATAGGGAGAGCACCGCAATGTGTGGGGCATTTCTACTAGGGGGTTAGTCCCTGTCTTCATAATATAATTCAAATTTCTAACAAGGAGATCCTGGAGCACCTATTCGTAGCATCGCTTGCAAAGTCGCTCGAGTTTTCGCCGCTGCTCTGGCCATATTTTGCGCTTTAACTGGGTTGGGATTGCCTACTGATCTGCCGATATTGTGTGGGCCGCTGTCAACAGTAGAAACAAATTGATCATTCCAGGCTAGCACGCAAAGGTTGTAACAACAGTATTCCCAGGTAATAGTGATTTGTGGCTGATACCAGCCACTGCCCAATCTTTTGGCATGGGTGCGTTTCAGTTTAGCGCCCAATAGCGCTCCGTCACCAGTACAATCCTGAGTACAATGCCAAGGAATGTAGCCTGTGGCCATAACCAAGATAAGTGCGGCGAATTCTATGAATAAAGCAAACAGTCGTTGCAGTAATTCTCCAACTCGTTCCAGGTTTTCTACCAGTAGCAGTCCGTCAAAGGAGAATTCAGTTCTCTCATCGATTGGTAGAATTTTACTGTCAAGAACGTGCTCGCCAATTTGGCTATTCGGTTGGTTGCTGTCACAGCCACAAGTTGAGGAAAATACGGGTAGGCGAATGCTGACATAGTCGTCATTTAACCCTATTCCAACTGCTCCCCCAAGCAGATGAGCCAACATGCCTGTGTCGAATACCAGTTCTGAAGTATTCAGTCTAATGGCTGCCATATTAATTTCTTTGTCGCCGCCCTTGGGTACCTTTATAGCCGCAAAACTCTCACCAGCGTCTGCAAGGCTTTCGGCCATAGTGGTGAGTCCGTCCGTCAGGAGACTTACCGATTCGAAAGTCTCTGGCTGTTCATTAATATCGCAGTCCTCGAGGACTGAGAGTCCCAAGGCAACATTGTTCAGCCCTGTTCCCATCTCATTTAACCAACTTGAATCAGCGCCTGGATCTGCATTTGGTATCCACGTACCAATATCCAATATCTCTTTTGAAAAAACTTTGAACTGGCCAGAGACTTTCTTGCGTTTTCCAGATTTTCTTACTGCGGATGTCAAACGGTCTCCAAGTCCTTTAAGAGCGCGTTCGCTTACCGACTTAGGTTTACGCTGACCCATCTTGTTCTCCTGTATTGTTTTCCGGTCAACCGATTTTTAGCTCACCGTGAAAACTCTTTGGTAAAGCCAAGGACATTTATTTTGGAAATGCTCAGTTGATTTGACCGAGGTGACTCCTTCCTGATTACACTTAACCACACAGGTACTTGCGGAGCAATATCAATTTTGTACTTTAGATTTAATCTCAGCCGTCGCGTTGTTGAAGATCTGTTGGCGGAGCGTGGCATTACCGTCAGTTATGAATCGATCCGCCTGTGGTGTATCAAGTTTGGCACCACCTTCGCAATGACGAATCGGTGTTTTCAACAATTAAATCGCGGCTGAAGGACACCTCTAAAGCCAAAGAATTCACCTTTTGAGTCCACGGGTTATTAAAGGTGCCCTGAAGGCGGTGCTCCAGCAGAATCTCTGGAGCGTTAAGCAAGTATCATTCAACTCAAGCCCAACTAGTGTCGGTTCTTACGCTGAAATCTGGCAATCAAACTAGAGGTATCCCAACGCCCACCACCCATGCCCTGAACGTCGCTGTAGTACTCATCGACTAGCTGGCTCACCGGCAGTTCGACACCTACCTGACGTGCGGCCTCCAGAGCAATAGATAAATCTTTACGCATCCAGTCGACCGCGAAACCGAAGTCAAATTCGCCTTTGAGCATGGACTGAGCACGGTTATCCATTTGCCATGACTGAGCCGCCCCTTTGCTGATGGCGGCCACGACCTTTTCAGTATCGAGCCCGCTGGCGGTCGCAAAATGCAAGCCCTCTGCCAGGCCTTGTACAAGGCCTGCAATACACAACTGGTTAACCATCTTGGCCATTTGCCCGTGTCCTGTTGGACCGATTAACTGACAGGCTTTTGCATAAACCTCTATGACAGGTAGCGCGCGGTCGAAATCGGTTTGAGCTCCGCCAAGCATGATGGTT
>QIGT01000491.1 GCA_003230835.1 Gammaproteobacteria bacterium | reverse complement strand
ATGAGCGCAGTTTATGTATCCGCTATCAATAAAACAAATTCATTATTTTCATATTTTGAATAAACTATAGTAATAATGCGTGATATTTGGAAGCAGCCTATGAACTTTACAGATTTGCAAACCTTCTTAAGTGTGGCCGAGGAATCTTCCATCTCGTGCGCTGCAAAGGTGTTGTATGTCACCCAACCCGCAGTCACTAAGCGCATCCAAGCTTTGGAGGCAAAACTGCAGGTGCAATTGTTTGATCGTGTTGGCAAACGTGTTTTGCTAACCCAAGCGGGGCACTTATTGGTGCCTCAGGCAGAAAAGATACTGGCGACCGTAAGGGACGCAGAACAACAACTGCACAATCTCTCGAGCAATGTCAGCGGGACATTGCACTTAGCTACTTCCCACCACATTGGTTTGCATCGTCTTGAACCGGTTCTGCGCGGGTTCAAAGAGCGTTATCCAGATGTTCAAATGAATATCCTATTCGAAGATTCTGAAGTCGCACATGAGATGGTGCGTCGAGGCAGTATAGAACTGGCAGTAGTGACCTTAGACCCAATTGGTGCTGCAGGTCTAAGTTATACCCCTGTCTGGCATGATCCGCTGCAATTTGTTAACAAAGCAGCACAAACTACAACACTGTCTATGTCCGAACTTGCGACACAACCCTGCGTACTGCCAGGTACAGCCACCTACACCGGTAGAATCGTATTACAACGCTTTGAGGCGGCAGGTATAGTACTGCTCCCAGCAATGTCAACGAACTACTTAGAGACCATTGAAATGCTTGTTAATGTGGGCCTCGGTTGGAGTGTGTTACCCAATAGCATGATCGGTAAACTTTGTATTATGAATGTGGAATGTTCACCGATGTCGCGTACCTTAGGCTGCGTAACCAATCCGGCAAGATCTATGTCTAACGCCGCCAACGCCTTTGTGGAAGTATTGGAGAGTTATCGCGACACAGTAATGTAACAGCCACTACACACCAACCTGGCCACGATGACGTAGATAATGATCCATCAAAACTAATGCCACCATAGCTTCTGCAATAGGCGTAGCTCGTAATCCTACACAGGGGTCATGCCTGCCCTTGGTGACCACTTCAACCTCGTTGCCATGCTTGTCTATTGAGCGGCCGGGGGTGGTTAAGCTACTGGTGGGTTTCAATGAAATTCTAGTGATCAGATCTTGGCCTGAAGATATACCGCCTAATATACCGCCGGCATGATTCGATAAAAATCCTTGCGCCGAAATCTCGTCGCGGTGTTCAGTGCCCTTTTGCGCGACGACATCTACTCCGTCACCAATTTGCACCGCTTTCACCGCGTTAATCCCCATCAAAGCCGCTGCCAATTCGGCATCTAATTTATCAAACACAGGCTCGCCCAAACCTACCGGCATACCGGTAGCGACAACTGTCACTTCGGCGCCTATGGAATTTCCCTGACGTCGAAGGTCATCTATGAGGGTAGCTATATCTTCCACGCGACTTGGGTCGGCACAAAAGAAGGGGTTTCTTTCTATCTGGGCCATGTCCTTTGCGGCCAACTGCAAATCTCCGATAGCAGACAAGTAGCCTTGGATTTCAAGACCCAGGGTGGTCCGTAGATATTTTTTAGCAATTGCACCAGCCGCCACGCGCATCGTCGTTTCACGAGCCGACGCACGCCCGCCGCCTCGATAATCGCGAATACCATACTTCTTATCATAGGTGTAGTCGGCATGAGCAGGACGGTAGATATCCTTGATCTGACTATAGTCTTTACTTTTCTGATCCGTATTTTCGATCAACAGGCCAATGGCTGTACCTGTGGTCTGACCTTCAAAGACACCGGACAGAATCTTCACCTCATCAGCTTCACGTCGCTGGGTCGTATATTTATTGCGGCCCGGCCGACGCCGGTCTAAATCGATTTGTAAATCGGCTGCGCATAACTCAAGCCCAGGCGGACAGCCATCCACAACCGCGCCTAAGGCAAGCCCATGACTTTCACCAAAGGTGGTTACCCTAAATAATTGTCCTGTGCTATTTCCAGCCATGAATATGCGCCCATGTACTATTTGCCGCGGGCAGTATGAGAACTGATGGCTTGTCCTTCAAGTAGAAAAACACCCTCTCCGCCTAATGGTAACTCTGGCCATATAAACGGCAGTACTGGATAGGTTCGCATTAACGCTGGGGAACTGGCACCTACTTCGCCGACAAATAGCCCATTTGGAGCCAACCACTCGGGCAATTGATGCAACACCCCGGCAATGACATCTAAGCCATCTATCCCGGCTGCAAGGCCGAATGAAGGCTCCGCCTTAAACTCATCAGGTAGAGTGCGCATATCAACCGCGTCAACGTAGGGAGGATTACACAAGATCAAATCAAACCGATCAGCATATTCGCGTGCAACAGTGACATCACCGACATGCACCGCAATACGCCCTTGCAGCCCATGTTTTTGTATATTTCGTCGAGCAAGCTGCGCTGCCAAAGGGTCAAGCTCAACCATTTCAACTTTCGCTAGAGGAAACTGGTGCGCAGCAACAATGCCTAAACAACCACTTCCACTGCATAGGTCGAGCACATACTTTACTGAGCTGGGCAGCCACGGCTGCAAACCATCACTCAATAAATAGCCAATGGGCGAGCGCGGAACCACCACCCCTGGCTGCACTTCAAAGGTAAGGCCCATATAGGCACATTCGCCTAACAAATAGGCCAATGGAACACGATCTATAACTCGACGCTTAGCAAGCTGGTGAATTCGTTCTAGATGATCTTCACCGAGGGTTTTTTGTAGCGACGCAGTAACATCGGGCATTTGGGCAACACTCAGTACCAATGCCACCGCTTCGTCCCACGCATTATCAGTACCATGCCCAAAGTGCACTGCACCTTCGAATTGAGCACATACCGACTCAATTGTGGCACCCACGGTTGCCGGCATGTTAGTCGTTGAGCAGTTCGAGTAACAATCGATTGACCCGCTCGACATACGCCACTGGATCGGTCAGCGTTCCACCTTCGGCCAAACTAGCCTGATCAAACAACACCTCTGCGAGCTCTGCAAAACGATCTTCGTCTGGTTCAGCATCAAGCTTTTCTAGCAATGGATGAGTAGGATTAAACTCAAAGTAAGGTTTCGTTTCTGGCATTTTTTGGCCGCTTGCTTCCATGATCTTACGCATTTGTGCGCCCATAGCGTGTTCACTCAAGACCAAACAAGCAGGCGATTGGGTCAGTCGTTTTGAGGTT
>QIGT01000133.1 GCA_003230835.1 Gammaproteobacteria bacterium | reverse complement strand
AAATAGTGCAGAGCCTAAAATCATACCGCCGGTGTTATCAAAATAGACGTCTACGCCATCAGGGGTCGCGGCCTTCAGTGCATCACGGAAGCCGTCGTCATGGTAATTGAGGCTGGCATCAAAGCCTAAATCTTGGGTCAAGACCAAACCTTTGGCCTCGCTTCCGCATACACCCACCACTCGTGTGTCTTTGATTTTTGCCATTTGACCCACCATGTGACCAACCGACCCAGCTGCAGCTGAAACTAAGACGGTCTCTCCTGCCTTGGGCTGCCCGACATCGAGCAATCCAAAATAGGCGGTCAGGCCATTTACCCCTAGTGGTCCCAAATAGTGAATAGGATCGTGTTCAGATGGAATAGGCGTGACATTCTTAGCGGCATGAATGGAATACTGCTGCCAGCCGGTTGGCGCCATAACAAACGTCCCAACAGACATATCAGCGCTGTTATTGGCCACCACCACCTCGCCAACCCCTGTGCCATTCATGACAACTCCTGACTTAGGCGCACCGGCATAACTCGCACTGCCTTGCAATCCCGCTCGCGTTCCTGCGGTTATGGCAAAAGCCATGGTTTTCACCAGGACCTCGCCTTCGCCTGGTTCGGGTATCGGGCTAGATTCAAGCCGATAGTGTGATGCTTGCAGCTTACCTCGGGGAAGACTATCAATGAGTATTTGTTGGTTTTGTTGCATGGTTTGCCTGCGTAGATTGTTATGATCGTTACTGTTTATGGGCTGAAACAATCCAAGCCGCAGCACCCAAATTTATCCCGGTTGAGGATTGGTGTTCGCCCAGAGCCATTCTCGCAGCCGCAATCGCTTCACCTTTCTTATCATCCTCCAACTCTGCAATGACTCTTGCGACAGGACCTATCTGGGCCTGCAAACGTATTGCTTCGTCCAAATCTTGTCCCATTGTGAGGCTAGGGGTCACGCTGCTGATATCGATATCAGCATAACCTGACTGATTCAATATGCTGTGTATGCGATCAGAATCGGCAAAGGCAAAAGGACCTGGGGCATTCGGATCTATCGCATCTGATGCGCTCAAAAAGGGCTGCACTGCGCGCCCGGCAACCATGATCCAGTCATTTTTTATCGCCGCCTGCCAGCATACAAATAGCAGGCGACCTTCATTAGTTAGACCTTCACGTAAATTGACAAACGCAGCCACAGGATCCGCAAAGAACATAACGCCAAAGCGCGAAAATATCAATTGATGGTCGGCGCTATAGTGTTGTGTTGCCGCGTCTGTTTCCGAAAAAGTAATATTAGACAGCCCAGACGCACGCTCTTTGGCCTTGGCTAACATAGCCGCGGAAACATCCACACCCCACACGCGCGCACCTCTTTGCGCCATGGCAATGGTGGTGCTGCCACAACCGCAGCCTACGTCGATGACACGCTCACCCTCGACAACATTTGCAGCTTCAATCACCAGTTCAGACAACGGCGCCAAGGCAGAGTCCAACTGCGCCTGCGCACTAACCCACACATCACCTGCAGCACCATTCCAAAACTCAACTTGTTGTTGATTGCCTGACACAAAATTTCTCCCATATGTGGATGCTTAGAGAAGCCTGCACTCAATTTACCTATGAGTGCGGTCCTCTCATTTTAGCGCTACTCACCTCTCAAGGCGGTGGTGATTGGAATCCGCACAGCTCTGATGGCTGGGAATAGCCCCCCAATCAGGCCCAGCGTGAGCGCCCATGTTAAGCCTAACTTAAGTAATTCAGGGGTAACCGCAAAGTCGAAGGCGACTTGAGAAAACGAAGCATTGTTTAGGGTAGAAGCCGTATACCCATCAAACGCAAGCCAGACCAACAACCCACCCAGCACACCTCCGATGAAGGCCAATACAATAGCCTCAATCATCACCGAGACCACCACAGGAAAACCGCCAAAACCTAGTGCTCGTAGCGTGGCAATTTCAACCGTGCGCGCTCCTACCGCTGAGTACATCGTGTTTAACGCCGCAAACACAGCGCCTATCGCCATGATAACGCCTACCACCATACCAAAATTGTTGATCAAATCAGCCCGTTGTTTAGCTTGCGATGCATAGTGCTCAACTTCGGAACGTGCGATCAAATCAAACCTCGGGTCATCCTTTAAGCGAAGACTTAGTGCTTGTATGGCTTCAGGCGATGTCATCTTCACGCGCATATTACTGCTGGTACCATCCCTTCGGTAGGCTGACTGGACATTGGCTAAGTCTGCCCAAATCTCAGATTCATAGGCCGTACCATTTGCCTCAAAGTGACCAACTACCTGCCAAATTTGATCACGAACTGGCAAGCTGGCACCAACCTCCAAGCCTGCAAACTGCGCAGCCGCCTTTACACCCACCAATATTTCGGCGCGGCCAGTTTCAAATCGTCGACCCGCAACCACTTTGAGTTCGGGGCGAATGTCAAAGCTCTCCGCCTCCACCCCCCTCACAACCACGTTTGAGCTGATATCAGTACCTTTTTTGACTATTGCCGCGACCACATACAACTCACCACTGCCTAGCTCGACACCTTCCATCGCCCGTATGATCGCCCGGTCACCTGCCGACATAGCACCATTCAATTCACTACTGGTCCCATCACGCATGATAATCGCGCGGTCCGCCTTAGCAGTACTTTCAAGTGCCGCACTAAAACCAGCACCCATTGATAGCAACCCCACCAATACCGCCACTACACCTGCAATGCCGACGACAATAACCGAAGACGATCCAGCCCTAGAGGGTAGATTGAACAAGTTCATCAAGGTTATTTCTCTTATTTGATTCAGCATGTTAATTTCTCAGCGCATCGACAATAGTCAAACGTTGCGCAGATATTGCAGGCACCAAGCCAATCACAACGCCGATGACAAGGCTACAGACGAGCGCCTCCAGCGCAGTTACTGGCACCACTTCAAAACTACCAAACACCCCTGACAACCCTGCTGACAAACCCGGCCCGATGGAAAATGCACCAGCAATTCCTAACAAAGCACCCACCACACACAACAATACAGCCTCTCCCAATACCACTAAAAAAATTGTTTGGTCAGTAAAGCCAAGGGTCTTCAACACCGCAAGTTCAGGAATTCTCTCCCGCAACGCTTGAGCCATGGTATTTCCAGTGAGTAAAACGATGGTGAAAAAGACAGCTGACATGATCATCGTCGTAATGAACCCCATGTCTCCTAACTGTCGCGCAAACTGACGATTGAACTCATCTTCCGAAGCCGTCTTTGTTGGAT
>QIGT01000269.1 GCA_003230835.1 Gammaproteobacteria bacterium | reverse complement strand
ATTGTGGAATTCATTATTGATGAATTTTGGATAACTACAGCGATGCATAGTCGCTGGAATGATCCGCAGTCCAATCTGTTCGCTGCCACGGAGTTTGGCCTTGGCATTGGTGGGCGCATGGGGCTGGTGGGAGATGATGCACTTAACATGGGTTTGAAGGTAGCCGCGCGCATGCAATCGTATCTTCCTCGCCTCGGCATTGCTGATGAGGCTGGGCAGAAAGCAGCGTCAGACTATTTTGAATCTTGCAGTAAGGTGCTTAACACTGCGGTGGATGCTAGGCAATTTTTGTTTGGTCAACGCCCATCGTTGATCGATTTTTGTGTGTTTACTGGTTACTACGCGCACCAATACCGAGATGCGGGCGCTGCCCAACAGTTTCTAAAAATTCAAACGCCACAGTTGAGTTACTACCTGGACAATCTACATGCTGGTTTTGGCTTGCCCGATCGAGGCGAGTTGGCTTTAACTGATAGATGTGTGGACTATTTGAAAGCCATTGGTCCAGCTGGGGCCGAGTTTGCGCAAAATACGGAAAGCCGTGCTGAGGAGTTGTTGGTTAAAAAATATGCTGGCGACTCCGTCGACAGCCCACTTGATGCCTTTACCGTTTCGTTACATGGGCAACCTCTGACCAGAGGTTCGTCTATTTTCTCAGCATGGAAACTACAGCGTGTTCGAGATGTCTATGCAAAACTTGATGCGCAACAACGTAATCAAGTCAGTGAACTCGCCGCAGATATTGGGTGGTTGAAATTTTTAGATAACCCGCCGAATTATCGGCTGGAACGAGTTAACCATTTAACCATGTTGATGTGAGATACAGCTTGCGTAAGTTAGCTTTGTCGTGCTGCCAGTGCCTGCACAATTTCCGCATGGCGTGCGCGGGTTAGTTTGTAGCGTGAGAAGAAGTAGATTGAAGGTATAACACCAAGAGCAAGGAATGGACCGGCGATCATGGACAGTGCAAAAAGGCTGTCTGGTGGAATGTCGGCTGCAGATTTCACATGTCCCCCCACCGGCCAATTGATGGCATCAAGCACAAAGCCACTCACAGATACGCCAATGCCGGCGGTTGCCTTAATGATGAAGGCATAGGCACCAAAGAATACACCCTCAGATCGTTTGCCGGTTTCATGGTCATGTTCGTCCGCGACATCCGCGAGCATTGACCCAATCGCCACAATCAGTTGGCTCACCAACAAACCTGCTAAGAAGTGGCAGCCAATTAAAGCAAGGATATTTGCAGTCGTCCCTTTTTCTGGGAACATTCCAAAGTAGTAAAGGATAACGGGTGCGACGGTAAATAGCGTCCAGCCAATGGCCCCCCAAATGAGGGCGTCCTTTTTTTCGATCAGCCGAGCAATCATCGGCGCGCAGGCAAATCCAATCATGGTTGCGATTGGCCCAATGGCCAATATATATGACATATATTGAGGTTCGATCTGCCAGAAGAAAGTGTTCAGATACAGTGCCAGGCTCATACCGATGCCAATTGGAACGGAGATCACAATGAAACCGCAAGCCAGTGTGCGGAAGGAGCGATTGCGCATCGCATCTCTAAGGTCGCGAAACATTCCGCTCAGACCTTTTATTTCTCCGGTGGGCTGTGGCAATTCCAGCGCGGCCTTTTGCGTACCCAGAGCCATTACCATCACAGACAAGAACATGCAGACACCCAGGACAATGGTGAACGGCTGGTAGGCTTGCTGATTTAATTGACCATTGGGAAAGGCTTCGGTTGCAGCGAAAAACACCCCAAAGCCTAATGCGTAAACTAAAATGGCCCCCGCGGAACCGGCTATGTTTCTTAGAGCCACCAGTGTGGTTCGTTCTTGATAGTCGCTAGACAGCTCAGCACCTAGAGCCAGGTGGGGTACGTGGTAAAAAGTTAGCATTATCCTCAACCCTACTGCAACGCATAACAACCACATGAACAACGCGAATTCACCTTCAACCATGGGGTTGAACAATAAATAGAAGCCAATCGCCAGGGGCAGCGCGGAGAGGTAAATAAAGGGATGTCTGCGGCCAAAGCGCGAATGCCATCGGTCGGATATGGAACCAATAATAGGATCTGTGAAGGCGTCGACACACATGGCCAGGACCATTGCTATACCACACAATGTTCCCGATACACCGAGTACCTGGTTGTAGTAGAACAGTAGAAACAGGCCAAAAGTGGCGTTTTTTATGCCCTCAGCAAGCTGGCCAATGCCATAACTTAGTTTGGTTTGTGTGTTGAGTTCCACCATATATGTAGTTCGAACTCCCCCTTTGATAAAAATTTATCGAGCGAGGGCGGCGTTCTGATCCGAACTTGTGGCTGTGGCGAGTAAATTATCTAACACCTGACGCACCTCTTTATCCCACTGCTGCGAGACTGTTGTTCCCGCTGGCAAGTCTGTGGATCTGCGTCGATAAGCGATGATGCCATTACCAGCTACCACCATTAAGCCGGGAATAAACTGAATATTGTATTGCTCCGCAATGTCGTCGGCTGCGGTAATTACAATCATCGGAAAGTCTAACGATTGAGCGTATGCCTTGGGGTCACCGCGTCCGCGTTCCTTTGCGTTGAAAGTAATGATCGCAATGCCACGATCTTGATAGTCGGCTTGGATTTGTTTGGCAAACGGCATGAAGGCTTTACAGTATGGGCACCAAGTAGCCCAGAAGATGAGTACCGCCGGTTTTTCGTCTAACTGGGCGGGAAAGTCAATCTGAGTATCGCTCAGCATATCTGTGCCACTCCAAGCAGGTGCCGTATCGCCATATCCGGCTGCCCAAGTCGAAGACATTTGAGCAAGCATCAATACTGACAATAGGCCAAACGCGGGGATTAATCGGCTCTTCTTGTGTGTGCGCATATTAGTTTCTCTCCTAAGAAATTTAAGATTTAGCGATTACCTGGGTTAGCCATTGCGAGAGCGTTTCGTATTCTTGTGCGCCTACCAAGCCAAATCCACTCGCAACGAATGTGGGTACGCCGGTTATTTCTAGCGCACGAGATTTTTCCCAGTCTGCATCGATCATCGAACTAAAAGTTCGTTCTTCCAGTATCTGCCGAGCTGCGATTTTGTCGAGACCGATACTTTCGGCAATGTCTACCAACTTATCGATGTCTGAAATATTGATCCCTGCAACAAAATAGGCGCGGAATAAGGCGTCGTGAATCGCATCGCCGTGAGGTTGGGTGTCTGCCAACTTGCCAAGCTCTTGAGCCAGCCGACTGTTGTAGGTAAGG
>QIGT01000331.1 GCA_003230835.1 Gammaproteobacteria bacterium | reverse complement strand
TGTAGTAGGACGTGACTCTACTATCAAAAAAAATGGTAGCCTTGGCCAACATAAGGACTTAATCTACGAAATCACCCCAGAGCGAACACTAAATAGCCTTGTCTTACCCAGCAAAATTAATGACCAAATCACAGAACTAGTAGAGGAGCAACATCGTTCTGAGTTGCTGCATGCACATAACCTGCGTGCTCGTAATCGGCTTTTATTTGCAGGACCACCAGGAAATGGTAAAACAACTTTAGCTGAAGCACTCGCTTTCGAGTTAATGTATCCCTTATTCGTTGTTCGCTACGAAACCTTAGTGGGGAGCTATTTAGGAGAAACATCTAGTCGTTTGATGCATCTTTTAGACTACGCTAGGACGCAACGCTGCGTTCTATTTTTTGATGAGTTTGAAACGCTAGCCAAGGAACGCGGTGATACCCACGAAACAGGTGAAATCAAACGGGTAGTAAGTTCGCTTCTTTTGCAGATAGATGACCTACCAGATTACGTTGTAGTCGTTGCTGCAAGCAATCATCCAGAGCTGCTAGATCGGGCTGTTTGGCGACGCTTCCAAGTCAGAATCGAATTGCCTACGCCCACTCGTCTTCAATTAACCCAACACATTGAATCCATTGCTCAACGGTGCCGAATTAATTTTGGTTATGCATCGGAAACGTTAGCTAAACATATGCGAGGGCTGAACTTTGCTGAAGTAGAAGAGTTTTGTCTAAGTGTAGTTCGCCGAGCGGCTCTCGACCATAAAGCCGACAATGCTAAAACAGTTACCCGATTAAAACTAGAGCAGTGGAGGGATAGATTAAAGCCCCCCTCAAGTGATCAGGATTAGGAGTAAGTAACCCATGGCAGGTAGTCTTCCTCTTTTAGTTTTTCCTCAAGCGAGGTCGATCGAGCCGCCAAAGGGAAAAGGATTTCCAAGAAGCAAACCACACTTCCCAGCGCACACTAGACAAACTGAGCGTCTAGCTACGCAGCTTGGTGATTTGCAACAAGACTTTTCTCGCTATAAGGCAAGTGTTAGCGGTGGTGTTGCCGGACTTGAACCAGAGACCGTGTTAGTTATCGAGATTGCTGGGCAAGTTGATGACTTCAAGCAAGCTGTCGAAACGACCAATGGCTTAGAATGGCTTGGGGAATGGGATGTCGACGATATAGAGCCAGATGATGATTTTTACGAACCACCTAAAATTGGCGTTGATTTTTTTAGTAAGAAAATTAGTGGCATAACCAAAAGAGCACAATCGAAAGAAATCCGAGAAATTTTGATAGCTCATAAATTCATCGACAATGATGGCAACATTGTCGATGAAGAGATACCAGCGCTGTCACTGCCAAATCATTTGCTGCCAGTTAGCGAAGAAATTATTCAGGCTATCAACAACGCAAAAAACAAACGGTTGAAGGGGCGACTATTCCTGTCACTAGGAAACGAGCAAGGTCTGAGGGAGTTGTTAGCACTATGGCAACGTTGGAAACAAGAACCTGGATTACCACCAGGGAAAGCAAAATGGCGCGATGTATTCAATCAAACCTTAAAGATTCGACGCTGGGGCATTGAAGAAACCTTAGGTGAAACCGGCATGATCGATCGTTGGCGCGACTTAGTCGATACAATTGATCCAGCACAAGTGATTCATTGTCAAATCGAACTATTCTATAGGCAGAATCACCAGAAGCGAAAACAAAACGAAACCGCCATCACAGGGTTATTGGAGGAAATGGGAGGTCGAACGCTTGGCCCGTTCATCGATATGCCTGACATTGCATTTCATGCCGCCAAGGCCATGATACCTGCCGACAAAATACGCCACCTGTTGGATAGACTCGCGCAGCCTGAGGTTGAAGTAGATATCCAATTATTTAAGTTCCCAGGGATAATGTACTTTCGACCTACAGGGCAAAGCTTAATAAGCTGTACTGATGGTGCTGGTGAAACAGCCAGCTTTCCACAGGACATACCCGAATTACCACCAATAGTAGCAATTCTTGATGGTGTGCCGAACCTTCAACATGAGGCACTGAAAGATAGGTTATTATTTGACGATCCTGATAATTTGGCAGGCCACTACCAACTCGGTGAGCGCAGACATGGCACCACCATGGCATCACTGGTAGTGCACGGAGAGCAACCCAGTAACCAACCCGACCCTCTGGCACGCTTGGTGTACCATTTGCCAGTGATGCAACCAAATCCCAACGCTAGAGATTTTGGCCTACATGAGGAATATTTTCCTGATGAAATATTCTTCGAAGACAGAATAGAGCGTGCGGTTAGACGCATGTTTGAAGGAGAAGGTAATACTCCTGCGCAAGCGCCAAATATCAAGATCATCAATATTTCAATCGGTGATCCGGAACGCCCATTTATTCACACACCAAGCCCATGGGCAAAGCTGCTTGACTGGCTATCCTGGAAATACCGTGTGCTTTTTTGCGTAAGTGCAGGTAATTTTACAGGCTGTATTAACATAGATATGCCAAATAGTGAGTTTTCCGCACTATCAGATGAACAGAAAGTCACACACCTGCTGAAGTGTATTGAGAAACAACTATCCGAGCGACGGCTACTCTCCCCCGCTGAGTCATTGAACGCACTCACAGTCGGTGCATTGCACTCAGACGAATCTGGAGTAGACACACCGGCACAACACATTGATTTACTTCCAAGTGACGTGTTGTTTAGCCCTATTTCCCGCTTTGGTCATGGTTTTCGGCGGGCAATCAAACCTGAAATTCTATTTCCTGGTGGTCGGCAACTATATGCAACCCCCATTCGCAATGCAGATCAACATTACGTTCCCAGCACGAGTTATCACGCACCTGGTCAACAAGTTGCTTGGGATAGCGCCCAAGAAGGTGATATCTCTCGAACGGTTTACACCCAAGGAACCAGTAACGCTACAGCATTAGCGACCCGCAGCGGTGCCAAAATTTATGAAGTACTCTCAAGCTTACAGGCGGAACATGGTGAACAGATTCACGATAACCTGATGGCGGTACTGATCAAAACTTTGCTAGCTCACGGAGCTCAACACGATAACCAAGCGCAAAAGGCACTTTCTGAGGCATTAAAAAACCAGACAAATTCACGCCGTTTTAAGGAAATAATGGCGCGTTATGTTGGATACGGGGCGGTAAATATAGAAAGAGTACTCGCCTGTACTGAACAACAGGGTACTGTTTTGGGGTGCGGCGAAATAATGGAAAATCAAGTCCATGAATATCGCTTCCCCCTTCCACTCGG
>QIGT01000307.1 GCA_003230835.1 Gammaproteobacteria bacterium | reverse complement strand
GCGGTTCCGGCGCATCTAAACCTCCTCAAAAGGAAGCTTGAATCACTGTTCGCACAACAAGGGAATCCTAATTGTCCACAGACCTTAGAACATCCTAACATGCGCGATGGGCGATCTGGGAAACACCGGCCTTACATGTGAATGGACCCATTGAAGGTTTGTGCTGCTGCCGGTTTTGAGGACACCGAGTTATAGTGTTTCTGAAATCGGAGAGTAGACATGACGAGAAGGAAGTTTAGCCCTATGCAGTACGAAGAGGAAGCTATGGAAGCTTAAGTTGCCGTCCACGAAACCGGCAGCAGCTCACTCTATGTCGAGGGACATAAAACTCGTTTGGAGTTCGATTTGTGTCTGCAGCAGGCTCACAGCGTACAAATTATCGGTGTTCAGCAACCGTCCGAACCAGTTTCGACGGCTCTAACACTAGGTTTTTGCCATCTATCTCGCGGTTCGATGTGGTGATTTTAAGCAGTTCACGTTTTTCGGCTCGATCACCATTTTCGTATTGAAACACAAGGCTCTTTGCCAGTTCGAGGTATTTCATGAAGGTGTCGCGTTTTGCTTCAAATTGAGCCGATATATCGCTGGCTTCCTGCAGACGCCTTTGCTCCTTCAACAAGTCTCCCCTCTTGGCTTGAAACGCCTCATCATCGATCACACCGTCAATCAGCTTGTCGGTGAGGCGCGATAGCTTCTGATCGAGCTTGGGTAGTTCTAGCTGCGCAATTTGGCGGGCGCGTTGTTGCTCTGGTTGTTCTAGCCAATCACCGACACTGACTTTCAGTCGTTCAACTTCATCGCTGGATAGAAGGTACTGCTTCAAATAAGATTTGACGTCCTCTTCAATCAGATCCTCACGCACCGTTTTGGCGGGACAGGTTTTCAGGTGGCAGCGATAGTAGACACGGCCTTTCTGGCGCTCTGCGATCATGGCTTGCTTGCAGTTCGCGCAGCGAAACATACCCGCAAACAGATGATTGTGTTTTGTAACTTTCTTGTTGTCACGGCCACCCCGAATAGTTTCAACAGTATCGAACAGCTCCATCGGGATTAGCGCTTCGTGGATGCCCTGATAGGTCTTTCCGGTTCGCTGGACGTACATAAGGCCGACATAGAACGGGTTGCGCAGGATTTTCTCGATGCTCGTTTTGGGGAGTGGATTTCCGCCCTTGTTGTTGAGGCCCAGCTCTGCAGTGGCTTTTGCGAGGGCGTGCAGCGAAAAATTGCCGGTGGCATAGAGGTCATACAATCGCTTCACGGTCGGGCCGTGAACCGGGTCAATCGTTTTGGGTTTGCCCCGCCCGTTATCAACATACCCAAACGGCGCGCCGAAGGGGTAGAGGCCTTGTTTGAGCCGTCCCTCCATACCCTTGATGGCCTCTTCACGTAGGTTGCGGATGAAGTCCGCAGCGATGACGGCCTGAATGTCGGCGGTCAGGCGGCCACCGCGAGAAGTGAAATCTAGGCTTTCATTGGCAAAGTGAATGTTGATACCGGCATCAGCCAGGTCACCTATTTTGGCCCAGTCGGAGTGATTTCTGGTGGAGCGGTCAATCTTGTGAAAGATCACGCCGTCAGCTTTGCCTCTTTGCAATTGGGCGGTCATGGCATTGAAAATCGGACGGCCCCGTTTGGCGGCGGTTTCTCTTTCTTCGAACCATTGTGAAATGATGATGTTGTGACGACTCGCAAAAGACTGAATAGCTTCTTGTTGCGCTTCTAGGGATACACCATCGCCTTGCTTAAGCGTGGATACCCGAACGTACCCAAAACATCGTTTCATTCAGTCTGTTGGTTATCTTCGGACTCTATCAAATTCTCAGGATTTGGCGAATCTTCTCGAGTGTCCCAGAGGCAGGTTCCATCGCGTATTTGTTTCTCAAATGTGCGATGACAGATTTTGAGATAGGCTTGTAGGAATTCGTCTGAATGCATGTTGGCAGTTTATGCTCTGGCCCATCCAGCCACTAGAGGCCACTCTATGCCATCAGCCATAAAAGGGTGGATGCGTGGTGGCTGAGAAGGTCTTTGATTTCGTGCCATTGACCATGAGCTGCACATAGGCGCGGTAGTTGGGCTGATGCACGAGGTCATGGATCGTGATGCCGTCGAGCTGTTTGACGAAGAGTGGTGCATCAAACGCCCCGATCCGAAAAGTCATGATGGTGCCAATGTTGCCGATGATCGATTGAAAGACCTCTGTATCAGCCTGAGAGATATGCTGGTGAGCGAGGATTAGCCCCAGACCATACTTGCGGGCCTCAGACAGTGTTCCAGCCAGTGCAGTGGTTGAGAAGGATGGAAACTCATCAACATACATGAAGAAGGGCCGTCGGTCCTTCTCAGGCATTGAGTGCCGGGTGAATGCCGCATTGGTAATGCTGGAGACTAGCAGGCCGCCCAACACGTTCGCTGTGTCTGCGCCAAGCTGCCCTTTGGCAAGGTTGATGATGATGGCTTGCCCCTCATCCATGAGCTTGCGGAAGCGTAGCGGATGGGCCGGTTCGCAGACTGCCTTTCGGACAATCGGGTGAGCTAGGAAAGCGCCCAACTTGTTGGCAATCGGAGCCACACCATCCATCGAGGTTTTGTAGTTCATGGCCTTGTATTCGACCTGCCAGAACTGACGCACCTGCGGGTCAGTGACGTGACTGATGACGCGGGTTTGAAAATCCTTGTTGAGAAAGAGCGGCATGACATCACGCAGGTCAGTCTTGGGCTGTTCCAACAAGGCCAAGAGGGCGTAACGGAGCAAGTGTTCCATACGAGCGCCCCAGGCATCGGCCCATTGCTTCTTGAGGGCATCGATTAACCCCGAGGCGATCAATGGCCGGTGGATAGCTGAGGCGGTGGTGAGGGGATTGTATCCATATGGGCTGGTTGGATCAGCAACGTCCCAGTACAGGTGCGGCTGGGTTAGTTTGGATGAGAGGCCAAGCGCCAGATCACCATGCGGGTCGATTAGACAGAAACCTGTTCCCAGTTTTGCATCTTCGGCTGCCATATTGGCGATCAGAGTTGATTTTCCGGTGCCGGTTTGACCGATAATGTACATGTGGAGCAATCGGTCTCGCTGAGCGATCCCGAACTCCATGTCTGAATAGCGCATATGGGCCGTGCCAAGGCCGGTGAAGATGGTTGAACTGGGTAACATCGGCTCAGTATGTTGAAACTAGGGGCCACTCTATGGCCAACGCCATAGTGTCTTGTCGCCCTCAAAAACCTGTGGCGCAGTCGGCCTGTTTTGCAAGAAAGTGGATCGATGTGCGTCATCACCAAGGCAGCCATTTTATGTCAGCCAGCATAGAGTGGCCTCTAGCATCACGACCCCTCGACCTGATATTCTGTCCATCTGACATCCTCAACACTCTTAGATACCACCACTCACTCGGTATGACGTGATGAGGAAGGGTTCCACCCTTCCTTCAAGCCAAACACGTTCATACCGAATGGGTGGTTTTCTTAATGCTGATCGAACGCTCGAAAAAAATATGGCATACGCCATAGAGTGGCCCCTAGAGCGGGTAGGCCTGGCCGTCTACACTGTGCACATTAGCCAATAACACAACGTATTATGATCACAGAGTTTGCCCTCGATTTGCGCCTGGCACGGCGAAAGTCAGGGTTGTCACAAAAAGAAGTCGCCTATCTGCTCAGCATAGACCAGTCCACTTATTCTGATTTTGAGCGCGGGGAGAAAGTGCCCAGCCTCAAACAGATTTGTCAGCTATCTCTCATCTACGGGCGGTCGTTCCATAGCTATTTTGAGCGCATTAACCAGCGGGGTGAAACCCCGACTGGCCAAACGCCTAGAGACGCTTCCAAAGACAAAAAGCCCACGGTTGCGGATATTCAATCGCGGCATAACCATCAGCCGAATGAGGGCCCGGCTCAAGCCGCTAAATGAAGGGCATGGCAGCGCTTAGACTGCTGGCAGTTGCGGTGACGCAGCGCCGGTTCGGGTATGTATTTTTGATCAATGGCCAACTCAAGGATTGGCAGGTGATGACCAAGCCAACCAAGTCACGTTCTAATGCCGCCGGAGCCCTGCAAGAACTCATCAATGTCTTCAAACCCGATGTCGTGGTGACTGAAGACATTGATGAAGGCAGCAAGAAAGGCAAACGCGCGCGAACGATCACCCAAGCGCTGCAACATTCTCGATGTCTGCGTGAAGCGGGTGCAGAACTTTGCCAACAAGTATGAAGAAGCCACGTCACTGGCGTCGCAATATCCGGTCATCAAGCCGCTGGTGCCTGAGAAGCGGCGCTTCTATGACAGCGAGCCTGCTCGGATGGTCTTGTTTGATGCTTTGGGGTTGGCACATGCCGTATTGCAGCGCCCGTCAATGACGCTGGCGGCGGCGATGTCTTGATCGTCTCGTAAATCAGTTAAACCAAGTAACCGTGTGCATTTGCTTGCATATCGTTTGTCGAGCGCGACTATACTCTGCGTAGCTCAAAATCACACAACGCAAACCCAATCTTTATTTTTAGTTAATTTGACCCCGAGTGAAGATTTTTGAACTGTCGGCTTCCATTCACTTGGAGGGTTAGAAGTGTTCGAGCGTTTATTTCGGTTTCTTGCGGTTGTTTTTGTATCTTCTACCT
>QIGT01000055.1 GCA_003230835.1 Gammaproteobacteria bacterium | reverse complement strand
ATGTGTAGTCCTTTTCTTCCAGGCGCTTCACTAAGGAGTCGATATCCCAGGCCGGGTCTACGATGGCGACTTCGCGAGTTTCTCGGCTACCCACGATATAAGTGTAGTTTTGCATGGGACCGATTTCGATTTGTTCAATGACAAGCTCTGTTGGTTCTTGCCAGCTTTGTTGTGTCACGGACATCCCTTGGCTATCGATTAAACTCTACAGTAGCCTAAACAAAGTAATTTCGCACTTCGAGCCGAGACGCATGACCGGCCCCCAGGTACCGGTGCCGGGTGATACATAAAGGGTCATGCCCTCCACTTGATAGTCGTGGTACAGGCGCGGAAATATTCTTTTAACCAGCAAGTTGAAGGGCATGATTTGTCCTCGATGCGTATGTCCGGTAAGCATCAAATCAACCCCCCACCGGGCGGCGTGCTCAGCACCGTCGGGCCGGTGATACAACAGCACCCGGTATCGGTCAGCGAGGGGTTCTAGGGCCGACAACTGATCTGCTACCTGTTGCTTTGATTCCGCGTCATCGATACCCAGAAATTGGATTGGATCGTGGTCGACAGATTGGTTGCGTAGCACATTGATGCCCAGCCGGCGCAACCGGGCACAGATATCTTCTAAGTCGATGTAACGTTCATGGTTGCCAATACAATAGAGTGTCGGAGCGTTGAGGTTTGCTAGCGGCGCTAAGTCCTGCTCACTGATACCGCGCATATCGATCAGGTCGCCGGTGATGAGTATGTAGTCACTGTTGAGTGCGTTCACCTTGTCGACGATTGGCTGCAAGAATCCAGGTTGCCGGGAACCAATGTGTACGTCGGATATCTGCACCAGAGACATTCCACGTACAGCTCGTGGCGCATTTAGATCGACGGTTCTTATGCTGAGTTGCGTTGCGTTCCAGATGCCATAGATCGATAGCGTGCTCACAATGACCAGAATGCTGTAACCGACCCATGCGGGATCAAGTTCAATCAGCATGAGGAGCAATTCTGCGGGTAACAGGGTGCAGAAGGATAGGAAGCAGATGCCTAACCAGGTGAGTACTGTTGCGCAGCAAGCTCGCGACCACGGCGTGTGAACTCGCTCAAGTGACATACGTAAGGCAAGGGGAACGAAAAACAGCGCAATAAACAGGCTAGCCGGGATTGGCCAATTGGGTGCGATGAGGTTCACTAGGCGTAATGGTGGGTAAACCAAGATCAAACTTAGAATCAAAATTATGCTGGCGTAAAAGTAAATGCGACGCGGGAGTCGATTCATTGAGAGAGGTTAGAAGAAGAATTAGGCACAGTTATAGATTAGGTGCTGCGATCAATAGTTGGGCCTCATCACCTCGGATTACCGTGTTGGGAATAGCCGCGCACGGTACAAAACAAGCTTCCTCGGCAGCAAACGATAAATCGCCAAATGTAACGGCACCTGTCAGCCCCATACACACGGCGTAGGGAATATGGGCGGGTAGTGTTAGTGGTGTGCCCAAACTAAGACGAACCCGCCACACATTGAAATGATCGAACCGAGCAATGCGTTCGATACCGCTGCCGAGGTCTTCGAAGGTCTCTACAGGCGGGTTGTCGAGACTCATGTGTTCGACACCTTGTTTTGTATCCCAGTGGTTTTGGGTAATCACTTGTTGGGCGAAAGAAAGTATATAACGTTCGTAAACTGGGGTTTGAAATTCGATAACACGAACGCCATGTTGTAGTGCGTGAGGGGTCCATGTGGGAACTTGTACGACATCGCCGACGCGCAATTCTCGCATATGGGTAAAGGCGTCCATGCGCTCTCGCAGCAGTTGTTCTTGCTTGGCGTGGTTAATTTTGTCGCCTTCGTCTATTTGACGCCTTAGCGTTTCGTACTGGGCGACAGCATCGATGTAAGCTATTTTGAAATCGCCATCGGTCTTATATTCTGTGCGCTTCGACTGGCTCATGCCAAAACGAATGCCGCCCACACCGCTAGGCCAGGCAGATTTGTCGATGTGGGTGACCACATAGACTTCTCTTTTTTCTTGGTGCACCTCGAAGTAAAGGTCGCCACTCACTTTGTTTGATTTGGGATCCAAAACTTTCAGCAGCAGTACCGGTTGCTCACCATGTAGTTTTTTGGGATCGTGGCTTAAGTAGGTTGATAAGGGCAGCTTCCCGCTGGGTAAAACCACACAGCTTTCGCCCCGGGTTTCCATACCGGTAAACCATATTTCGCGTCCCCAAGGCTTGGGAATGGATACCGGTGCAAGCAGGACCGGTTGGGTCGCATCAATGTCGGATGTGTGAGACAAATGTCCGAAACCAAGGAGTATTGCGGTAAGGCTTAGATTATAGTCGTTCTCTTGGCGCGATACGCGGACATTCTGAACTTAGAGAGCAATGAATAAAGTACTGTTAGCGGGTGTAGAACCCACCGAAGGTATGGCCAATGCGCTGCCACCGATGGCGGTATGCCAGCGAGCACGAAAGAGTCGAGACCCTCGCTTTGACGGGCGTTTTTTCGTTGCTGTTGTCACCACTGGAATATACTGCCGACCTACCTGTCCGGCCCGTCTACCTCGTGAAGGTAATGTTCGCTACTACTTAGGCGCCGCTGCAGCGCAAGACGCTGGCTATCGGCCTTGTCGACGCTGTCGCCCGGAGTCAGCCCAACGTTTGCCTGAATGGACGCTAGGTTCCGACACCGTCTTGCGTGGCTTGAGGCTCGTCGAAGCGGGCTATCTTAACCATCACTCGGTGCGGCAGTTGGCGGCAACCCTCGAAGTGGGAGAGAGACATTTGTCACGACTGTTTACCCAAGAAATTGGCAGCTCACCTAAATCTGTAGCCAAACTTTTTAGGGCAAAGTTAGCCAAGGATTTGTTGGCAAGCACGCAAATGTCTCACATTGATGTCGCTGAGCATTCGGGCTATGGGAGTGTGAGTCGTTTTAATGCAGAAATTCGCAGCGTTTATCATTGTGCGCCAAAAGACCTGCGTGGAGAAAACAAACCTGTAAACGGGCCGTGTATAACCGTTGTTCTCGATGTGCCTGCGCCTTACGACTTTGATTGGATCTTTTCTTACTTAGACAAACGAGCCTTGTTAGGGGTCGAAGGTGTCTCGGGTGGTCCAGGCACATGGGTGTACAGTAGGCTTATTCAACAACAGTCTAGCCAGCAACCACAGCAATGGCTAAGTGTGTCACAGCAGGGGGCACGCTTACGGGTGAACTTACCTCTATCCGTTGAGCCCATTCACAGCTTGTTGCGCCGTGTGCGTAGAGTCTTTGACC
>QIGT01000195.1 GCA_003230835.1 Gammaproteobacteria bacterium | reverse complement strand
TCTACTTGAAAACTCGAATGTATCATCGCACGCCCAGGCCCTTGAATACCTTGCTCTTGCCTATCAAATGTCCGGGCGTCCTAAGCTTGCGGCAGAGCGCTATGGCACATGGTTACAGCGTTTCGCTGACAATGCGGACCGCCAACGCATCCAACAACGGCTAGATACCCTTCTAGCTTCGGAACAAGAGCCGCGCGGCCGAACTATTTCCAACTCTAAATCGCCTTGGCACTTTTTTGGCTCTCTTAGCCAAGACATATGGTATCAATCAGTAAACAGCGAGTTTGCGGATACCGAGCTAGATGCAATAGATAGAACTGCGTTAGTGACTTATGCAGATATGGGGGCGGAGTACCAAGCAGATCTATACAGTGTGCGTTCGTTTGTTAGTGCGGGTTACCAGAATATGTTAAGTACCCCCCGTGACGATGTACGGGACGACGAGCCCTTTGTCAGGCGAGCCTACATCGAAATTAGCCAACCAGATAACGGTATGCAGTTAAAAATAGGTCGCCAAAGTCTGTACAACGACGGCATCATGGGGCTGTTTGATGGTGCTCGCGGTAGTTGGTCTGCGTTGGACGCGGTTCGTGTCAACGTCACCGCTGGTTTATCGGTAGACAACCCCCATTACGCGAGTGATACGCAGAGACAGTTTGTTGGTCTAAGCACAGATATCGATGACATTATCGGCACAGTAGATGCCAATTTTTACACCCACCTTCAGCAAACCGGTGGTATTTGGGACCGTCAGGCTATCGGTACTCGCTGGCGTTGGCGGGGTGAGTGGTGGCACTCAATCGCACTGTTGGATTATGACGTCAGCTACAATGTTATTAACAATGCATTGTTCAATTTAAGCGCGCGTTTCAGCAAGCGCTGGCACGCCTATGCTCGATTTCAACTCTACGCAATGCCATTTATCAGTACCACAAATGCACTTATCGGCCAACCTGTTGCAACCATTGATCAGCTCTTGCAAACTTACAGTGATGCCCAATTACGTACCTTGGCTAGGAATCGGACAAGCGACGTACAGCATATGTCTGCTGGTTTAACCCGCACTCTCAGCCCGCGCTGGTCCGTTCAGTTGGTTACCGCCTTTACAGATATCGACAGCAGTGTGAGTTCTGCCAATGTTGTGGCACTGCCCGCAACTACACAAATCGATACTTCCATATCTCTAATGGGGTCTAGTATAGTGCGCGCATCAGACGCACTTATTCTCAGTTACCGACTGTTCAGTGACTATCGGGCAGACACGCACACGGCAAAAATTGATTGGCGTTTCCCCTTTGCCGAAAAATTTCGACTCAACCCGCGCGTTGCGGTATCGAATCGTAGTAGCTCACTGCAAGGAGACCAAGTGATCATCGAGCCTGGGTTGCGCATTACCTACCTGTGGAATCGTCGTTACCAGCTCAACTTCGAAGTCAGTGGGCGTTGGTCGGATCGCACGTTACCTTTCACAGAACCGCTATCTTTGAGGGACCCTTCGTTCGAGGCCTCCGGCGAGCTGACAGAAACGAATCAAGAAATATTTTTCTATCTGCAGTGGCGAGCGGATTTTTAATGAACCCCTTGTTGGTCGGTATCACTACTCTTATATTCTGCAGCGCATGCACCACCAAAATGGAGCTGCACGAACCGTTACAAGACACAAAGACTCACGAGATCTTCTCGCTATTGCAGCCACCCCTAACATTTGCCAACAGTACGCCGCAACTTAGTGCAACAGGCCGAGATTTGGTTTATCTCATGCCACTTCGAGTTTCACGCAATGGACATACCAGCGTGTACTTGTGGATTGGAATCACCAGTACAATCGATCGGGGCGTGTCGCACGCCCAAGCCCTAGACCCATCCGCGATACGATTGGTGATACGAGGCGAAGAGTTGAATTTTCCGCTGGTTTCTTGGCAAAGTCCGGTGTTCAAAGCCAGACAAGTGGGTGTACCCATTCAATACTCCGCTCGCAGTGCGTTACCGTGGGACGACTTGCGCGCAATGTTCAATAACAACCCCGAATCACTCACTTTGCTGGACGAAGCAGGTAACATAACAGTGTTCCACCACTGGACCGGGTTGTGGGAACTCACAAACTGACTTTGCAATGATCTATCGTCACCTGCTGTGCGCCTGGACTCGCTGCGATTGACCCAAACGCTATTATCGACATCATGATCGATTTCGTTGGTGGTTCTAGAGGCTTTAGAGATGCCGAAGGGAGAATGGAAATACTCATGCCTTACGTGGATCAGATGTCTGAAGCTCAGGCGCGTACTATGTTAGAAGGTGCTGCCGACAACGACCAAATATGGAATGCAAGCAAGTGTAAAACAGATTATTTGCCTCGAGTGCTTCGACATTTGTCTCGCTACCTAAACGCTCTGGGGCTGATGGTCGTGTGATACGGAAACGTTGCGCGGTCTAAAACCAATAAACACTTCGTTCTCTTGGTCGAGTGCGTTGACCATTTTTACCAACCTGTCAATCGTAAAGCGCCCCACATCCACCTTGCGGATTCGGGCAAAGTCAGCTTGCTGAAATCCTGTAAGAGCTGCGGCTTTACGCGTTGATAGAGATTTTTCATCCAGTAGCGTCAAAATACGAGCAGCGAGAATAGCCTTGCTTTGCTCTATATCAGCATTGGCGTAATCAAAATCTTTAAAGACATTTCCACTACCGCGTACAACTTCTATTTCATCGTTGTTCATTTCAAGTACTCCTTTAATCGTTTGATCCGCAAGCGGATTAAATCAATATCCTGTTTGGCGGTTTTAATACCTTTGGGCGATTTCTTTTGGAAGGCATGGATAACCCAAACAGCATCATCTAGCTCCAACGCATATACTGTGCGGTACGCATTGGTTTGATGACGCAGCGCAATTTCCCAGACACCGGAACCTAACCCTTTAAGCGATTTCACGAGTTTCATTCGCTATATTCTTCCATTCCTTTACATGATGTTATATTTGACATCATTAGTCAAATAGCATCTCTATCGCTCTGGTTCTGACATGGGCACAGACTGTCCAGAACGCATGCTTTTTTAAATTCAAATGCCAGCGCCCGCGCTACCGGAGACTATTCCGCCCAGAATATTTCCGCATTTCAATAAACTTCCACCGGCCGCGAACGATTCTAATTGGTCGGGGTTCAAAAAATGGTTCATTGCAGCCCGAATAATAAATATTGCTTGTGCTATTTACTGTACGCTCGAGATGGATGAGACCCTGCCAACATCGGGACCCTTGTTACTCAAGCTCTGGAAAC
>QIGT01000114.1 GCA_003230835.1 Gammaproteobacteria bacterium | reverse complement strand
GCCTGGGTAATCAATGATTATTGTGCTGACAGTGAGCCCTAAGCGTTGTGTTGCTATCGGTATCAATTTGCTGCTGAGCCATGGACTTAAGGAATACAGCAGCGTTAACAGCGACAGCAACACCACCAGTGTGTAGAGGGCAACCTTGCGAAGCGTACTGTGGCGTGGGGCTGTAGGAGAAATCATCCGCCCATTGTATACGCTCTACTCAGGGTTAGAGGTTCCCTAAAATGTGCAGTTTAGCTCGGCATAGTGTTGCTATGTCGTGCTAAAATATCAGCTACTGCATATTAATTTGAGACTGAATCGTATGACTGATACAGAAACTGGCCAAAGTGGCGCTGCTAGTGAACTTTGGGACGGCAACAACCGCTGGGTTGGCGAGAGTGGGGTTGAGCATGCTGACATCTACGTTGATGATGGTAGTGATCCAGGTGACCGCACTGCTGACACCAAGGCCATCGTCGTGGTTATGATTACCATAGTGTTGTTTGCCGTCCATTTCGTATCTGGTTTTACCTTCGATATCTAGACCCTCTAGCGATGATCAGTAAATGTTCATCGCGCATCCTGCAAAACCCTAAGCTCCAATTCCTGAGATGGTTTCGACCTTGATTCGTGTCGTGGCGTGGAATATTCGTGCTGGGGGTGGTCAGCGTGTAGAGGGCATTTTGCAACAACTGGTGCGCTGGCAACCACACATTATTGTACTGTCAGAATTTCGAGATACTCCGCCATCGAGATGGTTGGCCCGCAGCCTGGCCAATGCTGGCTTTGTACATCAGCGCACAGTAGCTGATCGAAGTGAGGCTCGACAAAATGGTGTGTTTATTGCGTCAATATTCTCGCTGCGTTGTTATCAACATCCCCAAGCACCCCGGGAACAGGCACGTTGGCTGCTAGTGCGCGTGAAGTCATCCTTGCCTTTAACGGTTGGTGCCATGCACATTCCTACACAACATACGGGCCGCAAGCCTGATTATCACAATTCGGTGCTCAATGTGGCGCGCAGTTGGCCGGCCGGCTTTGGCCTGTTGATAGGAGACACTAACTCTGGACAAATCGGCATTGACGAACAAAGTCCGGTCTTTAATGCCGCTACAGATCAGTGGTTTAGTGACCTTGAGGAGGCGCATTGGCACGATGCCTTTCGGCTTAAACATAACGATAGGCGGGAATATACGTGGTATTCGCCCAACAAAGGCAATGGTTTTCGGCTCGATCAAGCCTTTGTTAACCGCAAGTTAAAAACTCACCTACTGGACGTGCAACATGTGTGGGGAAAAGTTGAGGGAAAACCTCAGCGACGAGAAGTACTGTCTGATCATGCTGCCCTCTTGGTTGATTTTAAAATGGTTGATTTTGCAGATTAGCGGTGACTTCGTTTTTGGAAGTTGTTAGCGTGGGCGCAGATGTAAGTTGAGGATATATAGTGCCCATCGAGTTGAGTAAAATAGACGCGCGTGTGCTTGGTTGTTTGTTAGAAAAAGCGGCTACCACGCCCGATCAATATCCCTTAACTCTGAATGCACTAACCAATGCCTGTAATCAAAAATCAGCAAGAGATCCAGTGATGTCGTTAGATTCTGGTGAGGTGCAACGAGCCATTCGTTCACTGGAAGATAAGCGTATTGTTCGGGTTGAGGAAAATTTCAAGACCCAAGTCGAGAAGTACAGCCACAGATTCTGTAATACGCCTTTCAGCGATTTTGAATTTGACCCGGCGCAATATGCGATTATTTGTGTACTTCTATTAAGAGGTGCCCGCACGCCTGGGGAGTTGCGCGCCAACAGTGGCAGATTACATACCTTTGCACACAATTCAGAAGTGACCGAAGCACTGCACGGGCTGTGCGCTGGTGACAATCCAACAGTGGTTCAAATCCCGCGCGCACCAGGTCGTCGAGACAATGAATATGTACACCTATTTTTCGGCGATGTGGATATAGAAACTATACGCGAGCAGACCAAGCAACAGGCGGAAAGTGGACCGGTGAGAACAACCACGGCGGAACTAGAACAGCGTGTCGCGCGTTTGGAAGAAGAAGTGGCGGCGCTACGTCAGTTGCTAGATTAGGTCCTCAGTCGAATTACAAGGACAGATGTCTTGTTGGTAGCAGGCGCAATGCCAGCGTCAGCAATGTATCTGTATCAATCGTTACCGTACAGTGTCACCACACATGCGCCACCGAGACCCAAATTATGTTGTAAAGCATGGCGAGTGCCTTCTACTTGTCGTGGGCCGGCATCGCCTCGCAGTTGCCACACCAACTCAGTACATTGTGCAAGTCCGGTAGCGCCCAAAGGGTGACCTTTTGATAACAGTCCGCCAGACGGATTTGTGACAACTCGACCTCCATAGGTGTTTTGGTCGTCACAGATAAATTGTTCAGCCGTGCCTACACCGGTGAGTCCTAATGCTTCATAGGTCAATAGTTCGTTCGCTGTAAAGCAATCGTGCAGCTCGCAAACTTGTATCTCATCAGGACCTATGCCCGCCTGTTCATAGACAGCATCTGCTGCTGCTTTGGACATATCATAGCCAACCAATTTGCGCATTGAATGTTCTTCTAAGGTGCTGGGGAAGTCGGTTGTCATGCTTTGCGCTTTGATGCTAATGGCATTGTTGAGCCCATGCTTGGCAGCAAACTCATCGCTGCAAACAACTGCCGCTGCGGCACCGCAAGTGGGTGGGCAACATTGGTAGCGGGTTAGAGGACCGTAAATGTGAGGTGATTCCATGACTTCTGCGACGCTGAGCTGATTACGAAAAACGGCATATGGATTGTTGGCTGCATGACGGCGTGCCTTGACCGAGATCTTCGCAAAGGTCTCAGTTTGGGTGCCATATTGTTCAGCATACTCGCGTCCGGCACCGCCAAAATATTGGGCTGCATCGGGTGCTCCCCGGTCGGTGTCTTGCATCGATTTACGTTCTTTATAAAAGCGCTTCATGGGGCTGGGCCGGTCGCTGAATACGGCACCCAGAGCGCCAGGTACCATTTGCTCGAATCCTAGTGCCAATGCGCAATCGACCATGCCAGATTCCACCGCTTGACGGGCTAGGAACAGTGCAGATGAGCCGGTTGCACAGTTGTTATTGACGTTAATGATGGGCACGCCGGTAAGTCCTAGACCATACACGGCTGCTTGCCCGGCGGTTGAATCACCATAGACATAGCCGACGTAAACCTGGCCAACTTTTGCATAATCGATACCCGCGTCTTCAATGGCTAAGCGTGCAGCGGTTTCGCCCATTACCGGATAGTCGTCGCTTGCACCCGGTTTGGTGAATGGAATCATGCCGACACCGGCAACTTTTACGCCCATGGTTGTTCTCCCTTTATATGTGGCTGTGATATTAGGCAGTGCGCCAGTACACCGCAAGTTTAGCTGTTGGAGTTGGCCATTGCAGGGTTGTTGGTAAACGTTCTGGTGTCCTGCCTTCGGTCTAGCCCCCTGTGTTAGGCTACGATGTATCCATACAAGGGCAGGAGAAGGCATGGGGATTACAGGCTATGACCATTTGGTTGTTCGTGTAAATGACATTGATGAAGGCATTGTGACCTATCGTGACCAGTTAGGTCTGACGTTAGATCGCACGGCTGAGAGTGAAGTGCTGGGCATCAAACAAGCGTTTTTCAATTTGGCGAATGGCGGTTTTATTGAACTTGTCGCACCGACGGATACAAATTCTGCGGTAGGCAAAGCGTTGGCGGGGCGTGGCGAAGGTGTTCACACCATTGCATTTGAGGTTGACGACTTAGACGCAACTTGCGCTGCAATGAAACAAGGTGGTGCTCGACTCATCGGTGAAGGTGGCTCGCAAGTATTTGTGCACCCGAAGTCCACCCACGGCATTTTATTGCAGCTTACAGCAAAGCGGTGACCCTTCACGAGACAGCTAGAGAACTCAACAAATTTCAAATTACAAAATAGGAAATTGATATGGCTGACTATATTCCAACCCCAGTGAATTGGGTGCGCAAGCAGGTGGAATTGTACGAAAGCAGTGGCGGTACCCAAGGTACGACATTGATGGATACCGGGATGCCTTGCATCCTTGTCACCCATACCGGCAACAAATCTGGGGCTGTTCGCAAGACGCCACTCATGCGGGTAAAGGTTGATGAAGGTTATGTACTGGTTGGCTCACTAGGTGGTGCACCAAAAAATCCGGTGTGGGTGCATAATTTACGAGCCAATAACGAAGTAGATATACGTGATGCAACGGAAGTGTTCAAAATGCGAGCGCGCGAAGTTACCGATGATGCTGAACGAGAGCGCTATTGGGTGGCAGGGGTTGAGGCGTATCCGCCCTATGCAGACTACAAAGCTAAAACTTCACGTAAAATACCAGTTTTTATTGCTGAACTGGTATAGACAAGTTCCCCAAACATAGTTCCTCGTGCAAATTACACGTAGAAGCTACTTGTCCACCAGCGCGTTCTTAACATTGTTGCCGTCTGTGTCTATGCGGTGTGTGTTGGCTAATACCTGGCCGGTATTTCATCAAACTGGATAGATTTTCCTGCTTGGCGTTATCGATTCACTCGGAATTCAACATTCTGCATAGATATTTCAAAACATGACATGTCGTCACCACTTATGTTAACTGCCAGATTAGACCACTCTTAGGTTGTAT
>QIGT01000229.1 GCA_003230835.1 Gammaproteobacteria bacterium | reverse complement strand
TCATAAGTCATCTTGGCCAGCGCGAACGGGTTGCGGATCATGTAACGGGTGAGGCGCCGGCGGCCAGCGGCATCACCGGCTTTGACGCGGAACGTACCGGACGGCATGAAGACGCCGTCGGCAACCAGGGCGTGAATGTGCGGATTACGTAGCTCGACAGGATGCGTTTGAGATGACGCTCACCCAGAATAATCATGTGATCCAAACACTCTCTGCGTATGGACCCAATCACCCGTTCCGCATACGGATTTTGCCAGGGTGATCTCGGTGCAGTCGTGACTTCTCTGATCCTGAGTGCGGCAGCCTTCCGGTGGAATTCCTTTTCGTTGATCGCATCCCGGTCACGCAGCAAATATCGAGGTCCCTCATCCAACCCACAAGCCTCTTGAAGCTGCCGTGCAGTCCAGGCTGCGGTCGGATGCGCAGTCACGTTGACGTGAAGTATCCGCCGCCGATCATGGCTCAGAATAGTCAAGACAAATAGGATACGGAAGGTTGCGGTCGGAACCGTGAAGAAATTAAGTGCGATGATGTCTTTGCCATGGTTGTCCAGAAATGTCCGCCACGTCTGAGATGGCGGCCCTCGACGCTTGATCATGTACTTAGAGACCGTGGCCTCTGACACCTCGATTCCTAGCTTCAACAGCTCTCCGTGAATTCGCGGCGCGCCCCACAATGGATTGGCCCGACACATGTGTCGGATCAGCTCCCGAACCTGTGGATCAACTCTGGGACGTCCACGGTGACGATTCTTCCAGCGCCAGTAGTACCGGAAACCCTGACGATGCCAACGGACGACCGTTTCGGGCTGGACAATATGAAGGGCTTCTCGCCAACCCAACCAGATAGCCGATAGGGCCGTTCAAAACAACCGGTCTGCATCTGTCAGCTTCGGTCGAGGATGGCGATGTTTCAGAACTGCCAATTGCTGGCGCAGCACCAGATTCTCTGTTGCCAGCGCCCGATGGGTGTGCAGCGCCGACCATAGCGTTCGAACGATGATTCCAAGCCATTTGAACATGGTCCAAAGGTTACCGTCACCGCTCAGAAAAAGGGCAACAAAATCAATCTGGACGAATATTCAGGAGGGACAGGTAACCTTATAACTTATAGGCACAGAGAATCTCGCTGCTGGACAATTAAATACGCCGCTATCCGCGCGCTGTAATCAAAATCGAAGCAACCGATAATGGCGTCATAACCGTGAACGTCGTCACGCAACGATTCGGGCCGAGCCAATCTAACCTGTCATGAATGATGATCCGGCTCAGGGATGAACGCCAATAAGTTATAAAGTTACCACCGGCACCGAATCGTTATAAAGTTACCACCGGCACCGAATCTTGGTATTTGGAGTAGCGGCGGTTCATTTTCTGACTTCAGCATTGGACAGGTTGTGGGTTCTGGCATCGGCGGAATGGGAGGAGGAGTCATACTTGGTGCCAGCCAAGTAGCTCGTGCTGCCAGCGTTGGAGCCCGATCCACTGGATCGGTTGTAGAAACGGTTGCTATCGGTATGTTTGACGCGCAATTAACAACCACGGGTGGAACGATTGGACGCTCATTACGTGGTAGCGGGAAATGCGGCGATTGCCATTAACGTGGTTGATGTTCATGCTTGACGGGCTGTCGGGCTGTCGGGCTGGATGTGACTCTGACCGTATAAATTGCTGAGTTTTTTGTAACCAGACATCAGCGCCATCAACACTGCAATTGGAAGCGAGTTAAATAGGTTAGCAATGGCCGCAGGACAAGTAATATGGGAAGATGGCCGCTTGGGTAAAAACGGTTGGGAGAAAGTGTTATTGCTTTTTTCAGTTATTGGTCTTCCGCTAGTGATTGCTTTTCTTGTCTATACGGTATTGTTTGGAGATTTCACCAATGCGCTAGATGCTCGACTGGTTCTTACTATTACTCTGGTTTGCATATGTGTCTTATTTCTTGGAGGGGTCAAAATGGTATGGCTTCTCCGCAATGCACCCCACAGGATATTACAAACTGAAGATATGCTGTGTATTCAGTATTTCTTTGGAAAAGATAAAGACTTGCCAGTCAGCGAAATTCTTTCTGCTGCATTGATAAAGCAAAGTGTCTTCAAGGGTCTTTTCTCGCCATATGGTTTTCGACTTCCTGTTCTTGAAATCAGATTTATAGATGGCACCACTTTGCTCTTAAATGGGGACTGTACTGAGGACAGTATTATTCTCTCCTTAGTGCGTAAATTTTTAAATTAGCTGTGTTGTTGTTAACAGCGCTAATTCACAGCTAACAGCCGGTTTCGCTTTTGGGTTAGCTGGAGAATTTGGTGCCGGTGTTAGCTTATTACACTTCTCCGATCGACATTGAGCATCAAGACAACATCACTCGGTTGGTAACCCTCTTTTAACAGCGCCATGGCACGTTCGCGACGTTGTTACAGGGCTTCGGGACTTCCGGCAGGTCGCATAATTCTGGCGATTGTTGCCAACGCTGATCCGGCCTTGTCTCGAACCTATGACTATGACCTGCGCAGCTGGTTGGACTTTGACGAAAACGTGGATAGCGCTGACACCGACCTATGACTCTGACCGTCCAAATTGCTGAGTGTTTTGTTGCAAGTAGACATTGGTGCCATCTACACTTGCGGTTGGAAGCGAAATAAGTCGAGTAGTAATGGTCACAGGAAAAGTTATTTGGGTAGATGACCGCTTCGGTGAAAATGGCTGGGCAATAATGATATTGCCTTTTGTAATTATTGTGCTTCCGGTAGTGGTCGCCATTCATGTCTATGCGATATGGTTTGGAGACTTCACGGATGCAAAAGGCGTTCGATTGGCTATTGCTATTAATCTCGTCTTCGTGTGCATCCTATTTTTAGGAGGGCTAAAATACGCGTGGTTTCTCCGCAAAGCACCTCAAAGAATATTGCTGACTCTTGATGTACTGCGTATCCATTACTTCTTTGGAATAGAAAAGACTTTGCCAATAAATAAAATTCTCTCCGCTAAATTTATAAAGCAAGGTGTCTTAGCGAGTCTTTTCTCGCCATATGGTTCTAGACGGCCTGTTCTTGAAGTTAGTTTTAGAGATGGCCCCACTTTATACTTGAATGGGGACTGCACACAGGATAGTAGTATCATCTCTCTGGTTCGTAACGTTTCGAAATAGTGCTATTGAGAACTGAAGCGATTGTTGGCGGGTGAAGACCGGATGGAGGTAATCTACGGCCTGAACAAGATGGTCAATCTTCGCGCAACTTATTTTTTGAACCAGGAAAATATTTCACCCGGTAATGCGAATGACTACAACCGGCAGATGCTGGATATCCAGTTCAGGTGCGAGTAGGCACCTCCTGTTCCGCAGCGGAGAGCCGGGCCTGGTCGCAGCGGCTTTATTCAGCCGCTGACGGCTAGTTCTCATCGACCACTCGATAAATGAACCGGTGAAATCATCGGCAGCGAACCGCGTAATCTGGCCAAGGCCGTGACGGTGGAATAGCGACTGTGTTTCGTTGTCGCCGCCGTGCAGCGCAGGCGCAACAACGTATGTAGCACGAAGAATCACCCAAGGTCAACCCGTTCCTTGACATATCATGAAATGTCATGAAATGTCATGATAATGCTTGGGTATGGCATCTATCAAAATCAGCTCTAAAGTCGAGGAAGCGGAATGGTCTGCACTGCAAGATCTTTCGCGGGAATCGCACCAGAGTATTTC
>QIGT01000518.1 GCA_003230835.1 Gammaproteobacteria bacterium | reverse complement strand
GTTTGTTTTTGTTCAGCTACGGATGCCGCGTTAAAGGAATCCTGAAGATCTGTCTGAGTCAGATCAAGGTAGGGCTGTCTATCGCCTTATCATGGAGTTCACCACGTATTTTCAATGCAAATAGGCGTGACAGTCCATGTATCCGAGAACCATCGATTTTTCTCCTTATCTGCCACACAAATCCCTATTTTTGCTGGGACCCAGGCAAACGGGTAAATCTACCTTGTTACGACATCGCTACCCAGATGCTTATTATATCGATTTGCTGGCCAGCGAAGAATTTCGAGCTTTCTCTCACCGTCCCGAGCGTTTACGACAACTGACCACAAATCATGATCTGGTTATCATTGATGAAATCCAAAAATTGCCGGGATTGTTGGATGAGGTGCAGTAGCTCATTGATACCACCTCAACTCGATTTTTGCTAACCGGTAGCAGTGCCCGAAAATTGCGCCGCGGCTCGGCCAATCTACTAGGCGGGCGGGCGCTTTTTTTTAATCTTTTCCCATTAACCAGCAACGAGATAGGCTTTGATGCGATTGACAAGCTGTTACTCAACGGTGGATTACCGGGAATAGTAGATTCTCCGATCGCCTGGGAAGAACTTAAAGCTTATGTTGGTGCTTACCTGCGCGAGGAAATTCAAGCGGAAGCTTTAACGCGCTCCATTGAAAATTTTTCACGCTTTCTCGATGTTGCAGCACACTTCAACGCGGAACAAATGAATTACACGAAAATTGGCAACGACGCTGAGGTGCCGCCTCGGACAATAAAGGATTATGTCAAAATTTTGGAAGACACGCTTATTTTACACACCCTACCACCATTCCAATCTAGTAAAGGCCGGAAAATAGCGACTACAGAAAAGGTTTACTTCTTTGATATTGGGGTGGCAAATGCGTTATCGCGCAGAGAGATTGTTCGGCCGGGAACACCGGAATTCGGTAAAACCTTTGAGCAATTTGTATTTCTGGAACTTCGAGCAGCGATTGACTATTCCCGCAAAGATATTGAATTGTCTTTCTGGCGAACCCGAACCGGTATTGAAGTGGATTTTTTGTTGGATGATCGAGTGGCGATTGAAGTTAAAGCTACGGGTAAGGTGGCATCAAGAGATTTGAAAGCTTTGCGTGCGCTCGCGGGTGAGCGTTCGCTGAAAAGAAAATTACTGGTGTGTAACGAAAAAGAGTATCGCCGCCTTGACGATTCAATCGAGGTTATGCCCATCCAACGGTTTTGCGAAGAACTGTGGCAGGGGTCTATTTGGTCTGACGAGTAATTTTAGGTTAGGCAGATCACAAGCATAGGTGCGGTAATCTAATTTACCCGTCAAGATTGGCATAAAATTGGAGTCACCGCTTTCGTGGAGCCACCCTTGAAATACTCTGGCTACTGACTACATCCTATCCGTGGTGGAACAGTGAGACGTGCAGCGTAGTTTCATACTCATACTCTGAAAAGCCTAGGGTTCGTGACTTGGCTTATTGTTCCTGAACGCAAGAAATATGAATCCTACGAAGGCCACCACGCCTACGGTAAAGACTATGTCTCCAGGTACCCGCATCCAAACCAGCGCTTCCATAATTGGACTCTGCATAAACTCAGCCGTTCGTGCAAACGCATAGTAATGATTTACGCTGGCGTAGGTTTGCCATAGCCCTTGGGGTAACAATGACATAAATGTCATCATTGCAAGCCCAATGTTCAGGGACCAAAAAGTGACTTTAAGATATTTCTGGTTCCACCGAGATACATCTGTCAACCCACGCATGCAAAACAACATCAAGCCAATACCCAGCATGCCATAAACACCAAACAAGGCAGCGTGCGCATGGTTGGCAGTCAAATTAAGCCCTTGCATATAGTAGAGTGCAATGGGGGGATTAAGCAAAAAACCAAACACTCCCGCACCCACCATATTCCAAAAAAGTACCGCCATAAAAAACATAAAAGGCCAGTGGTAGGCACTCGTCCATAATGCCTGCTTTTCCAGTTTGGCGTGGTTATAGGCTTCAAATCCAACCACCATCAAAGGCACAACTTCAAGCGCCGAGAATGAAGCCCCGATGGCTATGATTGCCGTGGGCGTACCACTCCAATAGAGGTGATGAAAGGTACCTAAGACACCGCCACCTAAGAATATAATCGTCGCAAACAGCACCATGATGGTGGCCACTGAGACCCTCAACAACCCCATGCGTACAAATAGAACTGATATAATCGCCGTGGCAAACACTTCGAAAATGCCTTCAACCCATAAGTGAACAACCCACCAGCGCCAATAATTCATCACGCTTAAATGCGTCTCTTGCCCCCAAAGAAGACCTACACCGTAAAGTAAACCAATGGCAGTCGCAGCGATCGCGATCAGTAAGACCAAATTGTTGGAAGCTTTATCTTTCAATGCCGGCCACAGCGCGCGCAGCACCAATACCACCCACAACAACAACCCAATGAATAGGTATATTTGCCAGAAACGTCCTAGATCAACATATTCATAACCTTGATGGCCAAACCAGAAACTAAGACCCAAATTTTCGAAGAAGCCGTGTACAGAAAACCATTGCCCCGCAAAGGAACCCACCACGATAAGAAGTAGGCTTACAAAGAGGAAGTTAACGCCGAAACGTTGAAACTTAGGCTCGTAGCCAGAAATAAGAGGTGCAACATACAAGCCTGTCGCCAACCAAGCGGTTACAATCCAAAGTACAGCAAGCTGCGTATGCCATGTTCGTGTAACAACATAGGGCAAGTATTCTACCAGGGGCAGGCCGTAGAGCCCTTGCCCTTCAACCGCATAGTGCGCGGTTATAATACCCAACAATACTTGGACCAAAAACAAGGCAGCCACCACCCAGAAATATTTAGCGGTGGCTCGCATGGACGGGGTGATTGTAACGTCCGCCAGGTTGTCCTTCTGTGCGACGCCAGATTCTGGCTGCATGTCGTCACGCCAGTCATCGAATTGCTTCGCGTAGTACCACACCAACCCTCCTATACCGAACAACAGTAACGCAATAGACACGAAGCTCCACAAATATACGCCCGCGGCCGGAACATTTCCCACCAGAGGGTCATGTGGCCAGTTACTGGTATAAGAAATTTCCTTCCCGGGACGCTGGGTCACAGCACTCCAAGCGGTCCAAAAAATAAACGCGGACAAATCGTGGGAATCTTTGTTATCTAGTGAAGTGTGTAAGGGAAAGGCGTAGTCGCGACGAAGATCTAAAAACTCATCGTGACCTTCAAATAACCCCTGATAATGCGCTGCAACTTCCCGGATGGCATTAGCACGCGCTGGTGTAAC
>QIGT01000453.1 GCA_003230835.1 Gammaproteobacteria bacterium | reverse complement strand
GGTGCGCATGTAACACTTGTGCCGCAACCCAGGACGTAGCTGTGGATGGCATGGCGATAGATATTCTCCCTGAAAGTGACCGCGCCCGCGCAAACGGCTTTATGTTTGGAGGGCAATTTCTCGGCATATCTATCGGCTCTTCGGGTGGGGGGTACGCCTTACAATATTTTGGATTGGGCGGTCTTGCGTGGTTGTGCGCTACCTTTATGTTTTTAGTATTGCTGATTCCACTGTGTCTGCGCGAACGACCTGGAGAAAAGCGTTTTCCCTGGAGCCAAGGAGTGGCTTCAATGCGCTCTGGTGGTTCAGACAATACTTGGCATCTGATTAGAACCACGCTGAAGGTCTTGTTGCTACCCGCCAGTCTGATTTTACTGGTTGTTCAAGTATCTGCTCGCCTTTCAGAGGGTATCATCATAGCCCTGTTGCCGGTGTATACCGTGCAACAACTGGGTCTCGCGCATACAACATTCAACGATTTCAGCGCTGTCGGTGGGCTCGCTGCTGCATTGATCGGCGTGCTCATCAGCCCATGGTTCGATAAATTGGGTTCTCACAATGCCTATTGGTACGCTTGGGGGTTTTTTCTGCTGGCACTCATCGCCATGCCGTTAACCATCAACCAATGGACTATGGCGACCATCGTGGTGAACTGGGTATCAAGTCACTTACTGATGATTTGCTTAATCGCAACCATGATGCGTTTTTGCGACCCCAGAGTGGCCGCAACACAATTTGCAATTTATATGGCTATGTCCAATTTGAACTTCGCAGGCGGTGCTTGGATATATGCGAGCCTGGCAAATCAATACACCACTGCTCAAATCATCTGGTTGGCTGCCGCAGTAGCCAGCGGTTCACTGCCGTTTTGGTATTGGCTAAACCGACGTTATATCCCCTCGCGCTGATCGCGATGACCGAGAGCGAGACAGCCAGACAATCGCCATGAGCATTAAGCCTAGTGCTGGGAAGGCACTGATTAACAATAGGTTCCAACCCAGCGAATGTAACACTGTGCCAGCTAACAAAGAGGCCAATGCTGAAGTAGTGAAAACCGAAAAATCGTTGGCCGCTTGCGACCTAAACCGTTCGCTGGTTCGGTAGGTTTGGGTGAGCATGGTGGTACCCGACACAAACAAAAAGTTCCAACCGATACCCAACAATACCAAGGCAAACCAGTAGTGCATTAAGTGGTGCCCAGCAAGACCAATGAACAAAGTCGCTGCGGTAGCCACAACACCAACCACCATTATTTTTGGCAACCCAAATTTGCTGATTAAAAAGGGCGTGATCAACGATGGCAGGTACATAGCTATGACATGGGCGCGAATGACTTCAGCAGTTTGTTGCATGGAAAAGCCATCGGACACCGTCATGCTGATGGGGGTGGCCGTCATGACGTAGGTCATCACCCCTTGACCTACCATGCCGGCCAATACCGCAGTGACAAACATGGGTTGGCGGACAACCTCTCCCAGCGATCTGGCCGGTGCGCTGACTTCATCCGCATCGGCGCCCGCAGTAGAACGTAATCCGAGCAAGAGGACAGCGGCAATCATATAGATGCCAATCATCACGATAAATGCATTTTCGTAGGGCGAATTTGCATCCACCCCAGCTGAATAAGACAAAATTTCTGGTGCTGCAATTGCGCCAGCAATAGAACCAAGCAATATGAAAGAGATCGCATAGCTCACCTTGTCCGCGCTGACACTTTCTGCTGCTGAAAACCTAAACTGTTGACTAAAGCCCAAACTCGCACCCACCAAAGTGGTGCCCAAACAGAATAACCAAAAGTTGTTTATGGCGATGGCATGCGAGGCGAGCAATGCACCGCTGGAAGCAAGGCCAGTTGCAAATATGAATCCCCACCGACGACCAACGCGTTGCATAAGCATTGAAGCTGGAATGGTCGCAAGCGCTGTGCCCACCACCATGAGTGCCACAGGCAAGGTGGCGTAACTTGGGTCTGCGGCAAGTTGATAACCAACAACGCCGCCAATGATCACCAACACCACCGTGCCAGCAACAAAAACAATCTGGCAACAAAACAGAATTATGAGATTGCGACTAAGTACTTTATGCCTTCCTGTCAACGACGCTGGGTTGATAGCATAGTCGATTTCCCATACGAATTCCCTCGGTCAGTTCCCTAGGACGAGGCGTCGAGGTACCATATACAACTTTACTCACACATGGCTTAGGAGAAAGTGATGTCAAAACAAATAGATTGGTACTACTACCGAGGCGGCTGAAGCAGCTGTACAAAAGCATCCAAGTTTTTGGAAGCCAACAATATCAGCATCGCCACCACCGTCCCTGCCAGTCGAAAATTGCAAGCAAATGACGCCAAGGAACTGCTGTCCAAAGCGAAAACCATGACCGTCGCCAAGGGTAAGAAAGTGCAGCAATTTAAGGGCGGCAAAAGTGCAACCGACGAAGCAGTGAGCGCAATGTTGGGCTCTACCGGCAATCTCCGTGCACCCACCGTGGTGGTCGGCAAGACGCTATTGGTGGGATTCAACCAGGCGGTATTCGAGGAACATTTTGTATAGTAACCTGGCAACTCTAGCTTGAAATTGCGCCAACTAGGTGCCACAGATATTTATGTTGGCCCAATCGTGTTTGGCGCCATGGCACGTCATCATCAGTCAGACCAACAGCGCGTCGACGTTTTACGCAGCGCGCTGGAGCATGGCTTCAACGCCATCGACACTGCACCTTTGTATGGGTTTGGCGACGCCGAAAAGCAAATCGCACTCGCGCTAGAGGGAATCCCTCGAAATAAAGTTCAGATCTTTACCAAGGTCGGCTTGCGCTGGCATGAGGACACTCACGGCGACATGCTGTTTGAACATGTCAAAGCTGATGGCCGTCGACAAGCTGTGCGGAAGAACTCAAAACCAGAATCTATTTGTTGGGAGGTCGAAAAAAGTTTATCTCGGCTGAAAACAGATCATCTCGATTTAGTACAAATCCACCATCCAGATATCCACACCCCCATAGCTGAAAGCATAGGGGCTTTGCTCGAACTACGCAGGCAGGGGAAGTTACGCCACATTGGCGTGTCAAACTTCTCTATGCAACAAATTAAAGCTGCACAAACAGCGCTGGGCGATGTGCCATTGTGTAGCATACAGCCAGAGTACAGCTTGATTCGACGAGGTGTAGAGGGCCATGTTTTAGGGCATTGTAGAGCCCATAAGATTGGTGTCTTAAGCTACTCTCCCTTGGCCGGCGGACTACTTTCACACACCCCAAACTCTCATCCAGAATTAGCTGCGGTGATCAAAAATGTCTTGCAACCGCTAGCTGC
>QIGT01000451.1 GCA_003230835.1 Gammaproteobacteria bacterium | reverse complement strand
CTAGAAATGAGGTAGCCTCCCACCACGTTACCTATGTCGCAACTTCGACTTCGTAGAACGAACATGCTGGGTGCGAAAAGGACGCTGCTGACTACCGTGCGCGCCATGTTCCCCACCTGTCCCTCGGGGTTGATAGGTGGGGACGAGGTGCTTTTTACCATTACCGATCAACTCCTCTCGGCCCATGTTAACCAGCGCTTCTCGCAGCAAGGGCCAGTTGTTAGCGTCATGATAGCGCAGCAGGGCCTTGTGTAAGCGTCTTTGTTTGTAGCCTTTGGGAACATACACGCTTTCACTTTTATCAGTGACTTTTCGAAGTGGATTGACACCGCTGTGATACATCGCCGTGGCAGTGGCCATCGGACCCGGCAAAAAGGCTTGTACCTGGTCTGCACGAAAGCCATTACCCTTCAACCACAGCGCGAGGTCTAACATATCTTCATCTGTCGTACCTGGGTGTGCCGCTATAAAGTATGGAATCAGATATTGTTCCTTGCCTACCTCTTTTGAAAACTTGTCGAAGAGTTCTTTAAATCGATAATAGGTATCCATTCCAGGCTTCATCATCTTCGACAAAGGCCCATCGGACAGGGCTTCTGGCGCAATCTTAAGGTAGCCACCGGTATGATGTTGTGCCAGTTCTTTGACATAATCCGGGTCTTCAATCGCCAAATCGTAGCGCACGCCAGAAGCGATCAGCACTTTCTTGATACCTGGCAATTCACGTGCTTTTTTGTACAAATTGATCAGCGGCTTGTGGTCTGTGTTGAGGTTCGGACAAATACCTGGGAATACACAGGAAGGTCTACGACAAGCCGACTCTATTTGCTTGCTCTTACAGCTCAATCGATACATGTTCGCGGTGGGACCACCGAGGTCGGATATGACACCAGTAAACCCAGGCGCATGATCTCTGATTTCTTGCACCTCACGAAGAATTGAGGCCTCAGATCGACTCTGAATAATACGACCTTCGTGTTCGGTGATGGAACAAAATGTACACCCACCGAAACAGCCTCGTTGGATAGAGATAGAAAATCGAATCATCTCATAGGCGGGAAGTTTGGCATCTGCATACTTTGGGTGGGGTTGTCGTGTATAAGGTAGCTCGTACACCGCGTCCATTTCCTTGCTAGACAAAGGAATTGGCGGTGGGTTGATCCAAACGTCGACTTGTTGGTGCCTTTGTACCAGCGGGCGAGCATTGCCAGGATTCGATTCGACATGTAGTACCCGGTTGGCATGGGCATAGAGAATTTTATCGTCACGAACTTGTTCAAAGCTAGGTAGGCGAATAACTGAAGTAGCTCGTTGCTGCGCGGGAACATCACGAACAAATCGTACCACCTGCACGTCGTCTGCTTGGCTTGCGGCTTGGGCAGCGGGCTCAGAGTTCAACATATATGGGTTTTCAGGCGGGTTGGCTCGGCCCGGCGTGTCGATGTGGGTTGAATCTATTTCAATCCATCCACTGGGTGTCTGTTTGCGCTTGTAGGCGGTGCCGCGCAAGTCTTGAATATCTTCTATGCGCTCTCCAGCCGCAAGCCGATGGGCGACCTCGGCTATTTGACGCTCGGCGTTACCGAATACCAGTAGGTCTGCCTTGGCGTCAAGCAGCACACTGCGACGCACCTTTTCCGACCAATAATCGAAATGCGCAATGCGCCGCAGGCTTGCCTCTATGCCACCGATGACAATGGGTGTGTTGCTGAATACTTCGCGTAACCGATTAGAATAGACAATCACACTGCGATCTGGCCGGCTCCCGCCCAAGCCACCCGGGGTATACGCGTCATCTGAACGCACCTTGCGCTCCGAGGTATAGCGATTCACCATAGAATCCATATTTCCAGCGGTGACGCCGAAAAATAAGTTTGGCTCGCCAAGTACTTCGAAATCAACGGTAGATTGCCAATCTGGCTGGGCAATTATGCCAACGCGGAAACCTTGGGACTCTAGGAATCTACCTACAATAGCCATACCGAAACTGGGATGATCAACATACGCATCACCAGTGACGACAATGATGTCGCAACTGTCCCACCCCAAATTGTCCATTTCTTCGCGCGACATGGGCAGTATGGGTGCAGGGGTGAGCCGTTGCGCCCAGAACTTCCGATAACTCATCAGAGGTTTAGCGTCATCTAGTACAGTTAACTTCGTATTACCCATAGCGCGCTATTCTACCTATCTCTATGATAGCTGGCGCTAACTATTGAAAGGACACCCATGCATAGAATCATTTTCGCCACGCTAGCCCTACTCACTATATTGGTTGTGTCCGCTATGGTCCCGACCAGGGCATCTGCGGACGCCAGCATGCTATACGAACTGCGCACATATCACACTAACGATGGAAAGTTAGAGGCGCTGCATGAACGCTTTCGAAACCACACGATGGATCTATTCGAAAAGCATGGGATGACAAATATTGCTTATTGGAACCCCGTAGATCAGCCCAACACGCTGATCTACATCGTTGCGCACAAAGACAGCGATGCAGCGGCTACTTCATGGAAGGCATTTGTAGCAGATCCTGAATGGCAAAAAGTCTACCAGGCCTCCATTGCCCAAGGCGCCTTAGTGAATAAAATCGACAGCGTCTTCATGACCAAAACAGACTACTCACCTAGCCGCAATTAGTTTCGATAGCGATTAAGAACAAGTCATAAAAAGCAGGCGCCTTTGAGTACGACTACCATCGAAGCGGACTACATTATTGTCGGCGCGGGGTCTGCAGGCTGTGTGTTAGCCAATCGGCTCTCCCAGGACGCCAATACGTCTGTGGTTCTGCTAGAGGCCGGCGGACAAGGCCGTAATCTATTTGTGCAAATGCCGTCTGCCTTCTATCTGCCGATGAAAAGTAAGCGCATGAACTGGGCTTTTGAATCTGTCGCTCAAACTAATTTGAACAACCGGAAAATTGCTTGTCCACGCGGGCGCCTGCTGGGCGGATCATCTTCAATAAACGGCATGGTATACGTTCGCGGCAATGCCAAAGACTTCGATCGTTGGGAAACCCTCGGCGCGAGCGGATGGAACTACGAGGCGGTACTCCCCTACTTTAAAAAAGCCCAGAATGCGCTAGAGTGTGATCAACCCGACACTTACCAGGGGCACGACGGATTGTTGACAACGACCACTGGGAAGTTGAACAGCCCCTTGTATAACATGTTCCTCGATGCAGCAGAGCAGGCGGGTTACCCACGACGAGATGATCTGAACGGCGAGCATCAATACGGCTTTGGGCTGTTTCCAATGACCGTGGACAAAGGCGTTAGAGCATCCACCTCACGATGCTACCTGCAACCCGCGCTGCATCGTCCAAACTTGCAAGTCA
>QIGT01000177.1 GCA_003230835.1 Gammaproteobacteria bacterium | reverse complement strand
ATAGTCTGCATCCCAAAATGGTGGCCAGAGGTGGTGGCGCACTAGACATCGAAGTGTTTCACCACACTGCTGAACAAGACGGTCGTGAAATGGTGGTGCTTCATCTACTGGTAGATACACGTGACGCCATGGGTGCCAACCTGGTCAACTCGATGTGTGAAGGCGTGGCCTCATTGGTCGAAACCCTGACCGGCGGCAAGGTCTTTCTACGCATCCTCTCCAACCTAACCGATCGCGCCCTCTGTAAAGCATCTGTGCGCATTCCTACCGCCAATCTTGAAGGTAAAGGCTACAGTGGCGAAGCGGTACGCGACGGCATCATCCTAGCCAATGACCTCGCCCTGGTTGACCCTTATCGAGCCACAACCCACAACAAAGGCATCATGAACGGCGTGGACGCCGTGGCCATCGCAACCGGCAATGATTGGCGGGCGATAGAAGCCGCCGCCCACGCCTACGCTGCCAGAAGCGGCCAATATCGTGCCCTCACTCGTTGGTACAAAAACGACAATGGCGATCTGGTCGGTGAAATTGACATGCCAATGAAAGTAGGCACGGTGGGTGGATCGCTACAATCCAACCCCAGTGTGCGCATTAACCATCGACTGCTCGGCTCGCCAAATGCAACTGAGCTGGCGGGCATCATGGGTACCATTGGTTTGGCACAAAATTTTGCTGCGTTACGTGCATTGTCTACCAATGGCATTCAACAAAATCATATGAATTTGCATGCTCGCAGTGTCGCTGGTGCAGCCGAGGTGCCTGAAGAGTATTTCGAAACCGTGGTTGAAAGTCTCATCGAGTCTGGTGAAATCAAGGTTTGGAAAGCACACGAAATTGTTAAAAACCTGGCGCGTAAGGCAACACGCCCAGAAGCCAGCGAACGGCAAGCCGCATGCGGCAAGATCATCTTACTAGGCGAACACGCAGTAGTTTACGGTCGCCCAGCCATCGCCTTGCCAATTCCTTTGGCAGTAGAAGCCTTTGTGCTGAAAGAAAACTCTGGTGGTATCAATATTCTCATTCCGCGTTGGGGGCTTGAACAAAAGGTTAACGACAACGCGCAAGGGCTCACCGGCGCTCTGGCAAAAGTGATCGGCCAACTCGAACTACTAGACCAGAGTATGACCATCAAGGTTTTTCCCCATGTGCCGCGTGCCATGGGTTTAGGTGGCTCTTCAGCTTTCGCTGTCGCCATCCTGCGGGCAATCAGTCACACCTACAAACTACAGCTGCCGGAAGCTCGAATTAACGAACTCGCATTTGAATGTGAGAAAGCAGCTCATGGCACCCCTTCCGGTGTGGATAATACCGTCGCTACCTATGGTGCGCCTTTGTTATACAAACGCGTGAACGAACAGCCTCAATTCGAGACCATCACCTTAGGCCAACCACTGGAACTGGTTGTAGGCTTAACCGGCAAAGAAAGCCTAACTGCAGATGCGGTCGCTCGGGTACGCAAAGCATGGAGCCAGTATCCCGCACGTTATGAAGGAATCTTTGATCAAATCGGCCAGCTTACTGAAGCCGGTCATGAAGGGTTGATCAGCGGGCATCTTGAAGAAGTTGGCGAACTCATGAACTTATGCCATGGCTATCTTAACGCACTGCAACTTTCCACCCCAGAACTCGAAGATCTGGTACACATCGCGCGAACCCATGGCGCCTTGGGCGCAAAGCTTACCGGCGGTGGCGTAGGCGGTTCGATGGTAGCACTGTGCCTAGACAATCAACACGACGTGCAGAATGCGATGCAGGCTTCGGGTTATCAAACCTTAGAAATCACCCTCAGCTAATCAGAGCCCTCAGCTAGAGAGTCAGAGCCTTCAGCTAATCAGAGCCCTCAGCTGGAGTCAGAGCTTGTCGACTTCAATGTGACTGGTATCTGGTGGCGTTGGCGGCGTCTTTTGCCCGCGTTGATCTAAGTTAGCCCCTGGCTCCGCGATCTCGAAGTCGACATCCTTAAGCGCCGCTTCGACTTCCGCAACAGGCTCAACAGAACCTAATATTGCGCCAACTTCAGCAAGGTCAAAGTCAAAGTCAATTTCAGCAATAACCACCTCTGTAATGTTTGGCTTGCCCAACAACGCACCCAACTCTGCCAAGGTAATATGGTCGACGTTGGGCATGGCAGATGCTTGCTCAGATTCATCATCCACAATGAACACTGCGCCCTGCACAGAGAGATGGTCAGTATCCACAGACACTTCCACAGGCGAGGACTGTTCTTCTGCGGTTAACATGCTACTGCCAACAGGTAACACTTGCAGTTGCGTGATGCTTTCTGCAGAGCCCTGATCAGACTCAGACGGCACAACAACCTGAGTTTGCTCATCTTCTACCGGCAAGACACGCAACCGCCCACCGGCCTTGTTAAAGACCTCTTGATAGCGAGCGGCGGTTTTGGCATCTGTGGCTTTCTTCACCACCACGACCTTGCCTGAGAACAATACCGACATACGTTCGTCATCCAGTTTCAAAACAGCGGCTAGGCGTTTTTTAACCACAGCGGCATGCTGGCCTTCTACCAGTTCGCCTTGAAACACTAAACGATATTGTTCACTCATAGACAGCGAGCCTACACGTGATTGCTATCAAAGCCCAGCCGAGGGGCCATCAGGCATAATTTGGGAGCTGGTGTCCTGTCTGATTAATTCGTTGAATTCAGAGTGTGAGGCACAGGAAATTCTTGACCAAAAACAACTTCAAGCCTTTCTAGACGAGTATAATCCAAAGTATCAGCGGAATTTCACCCTCAATGATGTCGCTTCTGGCGTATTTGCGCTAACCCCTTACAAAGCATTTGCCTGGGCAGCAGGTGAAGGCGATGTTTTTAGTAATACTGCCACTCGTTGGACATTTGAGATCAAGGAAGAGAATTAATGCACACAACCCATTTCACCACCAATGGCAGCATCCAAACAGCCTTCCACGATACAGGTTCAGGCGATATAGATGCTGACCAGACATTCGTCTTGGTGCACGGCTTCACTGGCTCTAAATTAGACTTTCACGACCAACTGGACTGGTTTGCCACCAAGCATCGTGTGATTGCCTATGACCAACGTGGCCATGGCGAGTCTAGCAACATTGGCCCCTACGACTTATACAGCTTGGCGGCCGACCTGATTGGCTTTCTGGATGTGATGGAAGTCGAGTGTTGTCATATTTTAGGCCATTCCTTGGGCGGTATGGTGGTGATACGTGCCTTGCTTGCCCATCCCCACCGCTTTCGTTCAGCCATTCTTATGGACACCGCACCTTTCGCACCGAAACTTTTTAGCGCGAAAGCACGCCAAGCCCTCAACAACATGGTCAGCGACAATGGGTGTATAGGGTTGTTAGATGGCATGCTTGGT
>QIGT01000013.1 GCA_003230835.1 Gammaproteobacteria bacterium | reverse complement strand
ACCCCAGGGTGTGTGGTCATTTGACCGGCGATCATGTCGGGGTAGACGTCTGCTCCCAACACGCCCATCACAAACGCGCCTTCCGCATTGCGAATGGCATTGCTGATCACCGGGGCTAAGGTATAGTCTCGGCCGTCTATTCGCACCTTGCCGTTGCGTGTTTCGATTTCTTGATGAATTTGTTTAGCCAACCAAATATGTGATTCCAATTTGAAGGCAAACGCGCTTTGTACGCTAAATAGCAGAATCAGAGCCATTAGCACGCTCGTGGTGAGAGGTCTTGTGACTTGCATAGTTATTGTGTGGGTACGAAAATGAAGTCGCCCGCCTCATGGCCAGCGCGATTGATGGGTGCGTACTGAGGCATTTGTTCGAAGTCATATCCAGCTGCGGCGTGGGCGACTCGAGCCGCAACGTCTTGGTGGATAGATTGTCCTAACAATAGACTATTGTTGTTCTTTAGAGATTCTATGAATGATTTGGCGAAAACTGAGTGCGCGCCGCCGCCAAAATCGAGCACAGGTGCAAGCCCGCCCGAAGAAAGTACAACTCTGGCTCGCTTGTTAGCAAGCATATTCAACCAGGTGTTTCTCTCGGTCTCTGTCATACCGTGCTTTAGTCTAGTCAAACTAGATCTGGTAAGTGAGCCGCTATAACAAGAGTCGACCACCAACATGATCTGCTTAGCTGCCATCACATTGAGTATATCGGTTACATCGACGTTGGATAGCCAGTTAGCAGTGTTGTCTATTTCTGCATCAACAGGCAGCCAATGCCCGCGCATATTGGTGCGATCGAGCTCGCCATGTCCCGCGTAGTACACCAGGAGGTTGTCATTGCTGGTTAGTGTCTCACGCATTTTGTTGAACGCGGAAAGGGTTTCATACCGATTAGCATTTTCAAGAACAGTCGTGCTGAAGCCGTACTGTGCGCGCAATATTTTAGCGATTTGCCGAACATCCTCGATAGGCGTTATGAGATGAGGAAGGGTGTCGTATTGGTTATTGCCGATAAGTAGCGCATGGAAATTACCAAAATCTATGTCTGGTAGCTGCTGAGCTGGTGAGGTGATGTTTTGTGCTTCTTTTCCAGCCGGTTCGTTTGGTTGGATGCTAAATTTCAGTTCGCCCTTTTTTCCTAGGCTATCAATCGCCTGAACAGTGATGGTTGCGTTTCTATCTGCTGATAAAATTGCCGTTCGAAAGACACCGTTGGCATTGGGGGTAATTTCTCGTCCGTTCATTCCCAATGCCAGTAATCCAGCCGGTGCGACGACACGTCCTACCACATACTCGCTGGCGGTGGCCATGCCTACAGTAACTTTGAGCAATCCTCTGGTATCGAATTTTAAGCTGGGTTGTATGATTGTAATGGTAGGACCCGCCACTGAGTCTATATTTTGCAATGCAGCGGAATTTTGCAATGAAGCGAACGACTCCTTTGGCTGTTGCAGGTTAATCTGTTGCTCAAGCGTGGCTATTTGTTCTAATGCGACTGACAGTGACTGGGCTTTTTCCGAAAGTTGAGCGATGGTAATATTTTTAGATTCACTCACCTGTTCGACTTGGCTTGTCAGTACTTGTTCCCTTGATTGATGCAGACGCGCTTGAGCGTCTGAAAAGTCTTGCACAGTTGATAAGCGAGCTTCTAGAGCACTGATATTTGTCGCGCGCTGCTCAAGTTTTTCTTGCAGAGTCGCCAGCTGCTGGCTGATATCGCCTTGCTCATCAGCTGCTAGCAGCACAGAGGACTCCATTTGTCGTTGCAGTTGTTGGTTCTCTAGTTGCACTTGAAATAGCTTGTTTGCTAGATCGTCGTACTCTTTGCGCTGCATCTGAGCTTCGGGTGTGATGTTTTGGGGTGGTTCTAATTCGATATTTCCCATCGCACCAGCGGCGCGCCTATACCAGGTCAACGCCATGGATGGGTTCGGTTTGACACCCAAGCCCCGCTCGTAAATGTGTCCAAGGTTGACCTGGGCGCGGGTGTAGTCTTGGTTGGCGGCTTTCTCATACCACAGCTTGGCTATGGCGAAATCAGGCGTGGTACCCAATCCTTGCTCGAATATTTCTCCGACCCTAGTTTGTGCTGCCGCATCTCCTTGCTCGGCTTGGCCTAACCACACTCTCAAACTAACCGCAGTGCTAGATTCTTCATGTATGGCGTACTCGCCGCCACGAAGTTTGCATGTCCATGCGGTGGTTCGAATGGGTTGGCGAGCCGCAAGATAGGTAATTCTTTGGCCCAATTGTCGAATTTGCCCGGGCAGTGCACAGTCGACGATCAGAAGATCACTCGAGCTGGGCTTGCTGGCTGCGAAAGAAGTGTTCGTAGACAGTAAGCTGACAGCGATTAACGCAAAAATAGCGAAACTTATTTGTGGTGGAACCATCTTGTCACAATAAGGTCTGCACCAGCAATTTGATTGCTAAATTGTTGGGGTGAAAATGTAGCCATCGTTGCCAGTTGAGTGGGCTCGCCCTTGGTTTTAATTAAACCCCTGGTCGGTACGATCGCGGGTTGTGTTACGGCTTGAGTGCGAGATGGTTGATTGGTTCTTGGTTGCCCGGCCAACTGCGCAACTGCATCTTCAATGTCTGCTCTTGGGCTCCGTGATGCGATGAAGAATATGTGCTCCAAGCCCGGCTGGTCATCCAATGCCCACCAAGAATTACCTTGCGGAATGCGATGATCAACATTGCCACCGACGGGGTTGGTAAGAGACTCTTCCTCATCGGGGAAAATTTTCGCGACATAACCTGTGGCATCTATTCCGATAATGTATACATAGCACTGGCAGTTGGTTTTGAAGTGAATTTTTATTTTGTCTCCATTGCTGGGCACACCTTTGCCGTCGTAGAGAATGTCACCGTCTTCGACGACTGTTAAATCGGAGCGCCCTTGTTTTTGCGCCAAAATAGCGACATCCATGGTGATGGCTGAACGCACGCCTCGATATTGATTGTCTGAGTAAATTTTTTCACCGTAAGGGTCTTGCTCGTCTGTGACGCCGTACTCTTGGCGGTATGGATCATTATCGTAGGTCGAATCATCGTACACTTGGCCGTATGGATCATCATCGTAGGTCGAGTCATCGTACGCTTGGCCGTAGGGGTCATCATTGTTCGCCGAGTCATCATACGAAGTGTTGTCATACGGGTTGTTGCCATATGGATTGTCGTTGGTTGCAGTGCCTGGGTACTGTTCTTGATATTGCGGTTGTTGGTTTTGAGGCGCTTGGTACTGAGGGTTCTGATATTGTGGATTCTGATATTGAGGGTAACCTGAATTATTCTGGCTGGCTTGTTGGCGCTGCTCCCGTTGTTGACGTCGTTGGTACTGTTGTTGATAGCGTGGCGCCTCGT
>QIGT01000277.1 GCA_003230835.1 Gammaproteobacteria bacterium | reverse complement strand
AAGATCGCCTGCCCTATTCGTTGTGGGAAGCGGAGGTATTTGAAGACTATTGTCGCTATGGTGTGACACCCAGTGCTTCTGGCAAAGGCGTAAATTTGTGTTGCCCCGGAGTGGTAGAAGCCCAGGTCTATATGGAAAATAGTACAACTAACATTTACCCACTGTTACCTTCTATCACCCAACCGGTTACGCTTTTGAGGGCTTGTCCTCGCAACCCAGATAGTATCGAACTAGATTTTTCCGCTTCACCCACGCATCCGCAACTGGTGGATGAATTCATCAACGGCGAAGAAATGTACCTACCTCATCTGACTCATTTTATTCCCATGCAAGACTCGCAATTGGTGGCGCGCGTTATTTCTCAGGAGTAGGGCAGAGAGTATTTGTAAAAAATGCTATCAGTTTGAGAATGTAAAAGCTGAGTTAATTCTCAGCCCCTCACATTGCCTTGCTGGCAGGGCGTGCCCAAACTGCGGATGTTCTGTTCAGTGTTAGGGGATGCTCATTGAAGTTTGCGGTATTGGGCATCTCCGATCTTTTCAATTCTACCCGTGCTGAGTCTATCCGTGGCAGTATAAGGGACAAGGTAAAATGGGGTTGGAGATCATGGCAATAGGCGACATGAAGGTTGGTGCGGCTATGGCTTTCAGCCAACATACCAATGCCCAATTCATTCGTGATTGTGTGCAATTGGTAGAAGCTAAGGGCATTGATTCTATTTGGCTACCAGAGCATGTGTTGTTTTTTCCGGACTACGCTTCGACGTATCCGTACAGCGATACAGGCCGTATTCCCGGTGACCCTGAAGGGCTACTTGACCCATTTACAGCCATGACCTTTGTCGCTAGTCACACCAACACCATACGTCTAGGCACTGGCATTTGCTTGGTGCCACAGCGCCAACCGGTGTACACCGCCAAAATGGTCGCAGATGTAGACTTTCTGTCTGGTGGTCGGGTAGATTTTGGCGTTGGTATTGGTTGGTTAAAAGAAGAGTTCGATAATCTAGGTATGGATTTTTCGACGCGTGCACAAACTTGTGATGAATATATTGATGCAATAAAAGCGTTGTGGTCGCCAGGTGTGACGGAATTTTCTGGCGCTACTATCGAAATTACAGCCTGTCATTTCAATCCAAAGCCGGTGCAGACACCGCATCCGCCGATTATATTTGGGGGTGAAAGTAAGGCGGCGTTGCGACGTGTAGCTCAGCGAGGTCAAGGCTGGTACGGTTATGACTTATCGCCTCAGCAGTTAGAGGCGAAACTGCCTGCTTTAGATGAAGCGCTGGCGAAAGTGGGTCGCGCTCGAGATGACATTTTACTGTATGTCGGACCTAACCGGCATCCGGTTAATGCAGAAACTGTCGCGCAGTATGCAGCCTTAGGTGTGCAGCAACTTATTGTTCCTCTCGGTGCGCGAACAGTAGAAAAGCTAGGTGCGCGCATCGATTCCCTGCTGGCCAGTTGTGGTCGTTAGTTTCCTAAAGCGTTTACGCCAAGATATAGGTGCGTGTCGCTAAGGTCTTGTTGTTTTTCCTCTAAACGATAAATCGTTTGTAAGTGAACCTCGTCAGGGCCGTCGGCTATGCGCAAGCCTCGGGCGCGAACCAATGCAGCGGCGGCAGGGCTGTCGTCCGTGATGCCAGCGGCACCAAAAATTTGGATGGCTCTATCTGCAATGGCTTGATAAACACGGAAGGTGGCGACCTTAATCATGGAGATTTCTTTTCGAGCCTGCTTGTTTCCTACCGTGTCTAACAACCAGGCGACATGCTGCACAAGTAAGCGAACTTGATCGATTTCTATGCGTGACAATGCCACGGCTTCTTTGGTTGAGCTGTAGTTGTCCACCCGTTGGCCGAAAGTTTTACGCGCCTGGCTGCGGGCAATCATTAGGCTGATCAAGACTTCACATTCACCGATGGCGCGCATGCAGTGGTGAAGTCGAGCTGGGCCTAGGCGGGCTTGCCCAATCGCAAAACCGGCACCTTCTTCTCCAATAAGATTTTCCTTAGGCACGCGCACATTGGAAAAGTTGAACTGGGTATGCACGTTAGTTTTGTGCACGCTGCCAAATACAGGCACGTCTCTTTCTATTTCCACACCGCTTAGATTTAAGGGCACGATGATGAGACTCTGGCGCTGGGATTTACTTGCTTGCGGGTTGCTTACACCAACCAGAACGGTGAAAAACGTTTTGTCCAATGAGCCGTTGGACGAAAACCACTTCCTGCCGTTAATGACATAGTCGTCGCCTTCGCTGGTGATTGTGGTTTGCAGGTTGCCAGGGTCAGACGAGGCTACTTCAGGTTCTGTCATCGAAAAACAGGAGCCTCCCTCACCCTCGAGAAGAGGGCGTAAGAACTTTTCCTTCTGGTACGCAGTGCCAAAAAGTTGTAACAGTTCCATGTTTGGCGTGTCCGGTGCGTGGCTATTGAATACCCGAGACGCCCAAGGAAGTCGGCCGAGAATTTCTGCCACGGCAGTAAATTCTAAGTTGGAGAGGCGTGTGCCGGGCTCATCGGCAGCAAGTCGAGGTAGGGCAAGATTCCATAGACCAAGCGCTTTGGCTTCGTCGCGCAACTGCTGCTCAATTTCCGGTGTCTGTTGCTGTGATGCTTGGTGCTGCCATAAATGATGATTTGGCAGTATGCGTTGTTGAAAAAACTGGGCGACAGCGTCTTTTACAGCGTTCGCCTCATCTCCGATCATCAACATAATGTAGCCCCATAGCAGTGAATGCAGGCAAATGAACGTAACAGATTTCTTACAATCACCACATACCGGGCACAGACAAAATTTGATTATCTGCGAGACTGCCTGCTCAACTTGAGGACGGGGTGACCCATGCAAGTATCACGAGACAATGAGAAAATGCGAACTTGGTTTCGCTCAGAGCGTGTTTTTTTGGAGAATCAAACCGATTGGTACTTCCAAACTCGGGAAGGCGTGGATGTGGGTCCCTACGAAAGCCAATTTGAGGCTGAAATTGAAGCCGGATTACTCAAAGAATTGGTCAAAGATATGTCTGACTCAAAGTCCATAATGGCTGTCATACATGAATTTATACTAGATTCTGACGATATGGGCAGACCACTCCATCCTAAGTACCGACACGAATCTATGAGCACTGCACTTCACGGCTAACCTCTATCTGCTGGATGCAAGTTAACAGCCGGCTCTGTACTATACGCGCCTCGTTTTTGCGCTGATGTAGTGGCTCAATATGGTTGAAAATACGGACACGGCTCAATTTTCCTTTGTTGAGATGGAGCATGAAATTCTCAAGTTTTGGGAAGATACCGGCACGTTTCAAAAGTCTCTAGACAATACCAAAGAGAAAAAACCGTACATCTTCTATGAACAGGACTACCTCACCACGGCCATCTGGTTGCCAGCACCATTAAGGACATTGTGCCGCGTTACTGGACCATGAATGGGCGTTATGTACTACGTCGCTTCGGTTGGGATTGCCACGGTTTACCGATTGAACATGAAATAGACAAGCAACTAGGCATGTCGGCCCAACAAGCCGTCGAGCAACTGGGGGTGGCAGGCTACAACAATGAGTGCCGAGCCATTGTGCAGCGCTATGTTAGCGAATGGCGCCACACAATTACCAGGCTCGGTCGATGGGTCGATTTCGACAACGATTACAAGACCATGGACCTTTCTTACATGGAATCTGTTTGGTGGGTGTTTAAGCAGTTGTGGGACAAAGGCCTCATCTATCAAGGCGTGAAGGTGATGCCTATTTCGACGGAGCTGGGCACCCCGCTGTCGAATTTCGAAGCCAGCTCTAACTATGTGGATGTTCAAGATCCAGCAGTGACTGTGCTGCTTAAGCTACAGGAGCAAGACGCTTACCTGGCAGTCTGGACGACTACCCCATGGACATTGCCGTCAAACTTAGCGGTCTGT
>QIGT01000507.1 GCA_003230835.1 Gammaproteobacteria bacterium | reverse complement strand
AGTTGCACTCAACCGGGTGGACAAGGCTAAACAGGTACCCGGAAGTCACGTTTACCAGGGTTGATGGCATAGCCAGTGAAGTGCAACCCCTATTGGCGCCACTTTGACGCCTTGTCAGGCAGTGCGATTGTACGTGAACTTTGAGTGGCCAATGAACCCTGCTTCGGTGAATGATTCTGACAGGTAAGAACCTTTTAGATGAAAAGTCTCGACTACTGACATACCGTTGTCAGTAGTCGAGGAGGATAATAGAATTCCACAACATGTTGAAATGAAACACTACTATCATCCTATGAGTAGAGGGGTTACCACACATTGGATGCTCATGGAGCTTGATGCTCCACACGAACAAATTGTGATCGACTTTCCCTCTGGAGAGAACAATACCCCGGAATATCGGACAATCAACCCAATGGGTAAGGTGCCTGCATTAGTTGATGATGAGGTTGTTGTCACAGAGACAGCGGCAATTTGTGCCTATTTGGCTGATAAATTTCCGGAGAAAGGCTTGGCGCCACCCATAAACTCAACTGACAGAGGCAAGTATTACCGTTATCTGTTCTTCCCAGGTACGACCTTGGAGCCGATGTTCAGTATTCAACAAATGGGTATTACAGACTATTCGCCTCAATCTGTCGGTTGGGGTGATTTAAAGCGCTGCTTAGCTGCAATAGAATCTATGACACCCGAGAACGAATGGGTGTTGGGTGCACAGTTCACCGCGGCTGATGTGGTGTTTGGCGGAACTATAGACTTTGCCGTAAAATTTGGCTGGCTAAAAGAGCCGACACAAAGGGTGACGAATTATTTACGGCGAATTAAAGATCGACCCATGTATCGGCAAACCCATGATGAATCTTGGCACTAAAGTGGGCATCTGTCTGGAAAAGATATGAACTCTAAGCAAAAAGTCGGTCACTCGAATGTCCTACCGAATATAGTGCCTGAGGCCGAATGGCAGGCACAGATCGACCAGCTACGTAGCAAGGAAAAAGAGCTCACTCGAGCACACGATGCAGTGAATGCTCAGCGGCGACGCCTGCCCATGATGGAGGTACAAAAACGATATCAGTTAGAAGGTGAACAAGGTGCCGTGAGTTTGCTAGATCTGTTTGATGGTCGGACCCAGCTAATTGTGTACCATTTTATGTTCGGTCCAGACTGGGAAGTTGGATGTGATGGTTGTTCCTGGGTAACAGATGCCATCAGTCATCCAGCACATCTGCATGCTCGAGATACTTCTTTGGTATTGGTATCTAGGGCGCCATTGCAAAAATTGATAGCCTATCGCGAGCTTATGGGGTGGCATTTGCCGTGGTATTCGTCCCTTGGTAGCGATTTCAATTTTGATTTTAACGCGACCAATGATGAGGGTGAGAATCATGTTGTCAGTGTGTTTTTGCGCAACGAGGATGAAATTTACCGCACCTACTATACGGACCAAAGAGGCGTAGAGTACCTGGGTAGCCACTGGACCTATCTTGACTTAACGCCCTTTGGTCGCCAAGAAGCTTGGGAAGACTCGCCGGTAGGCTGGCCAAAAGGTGAGTTACATTGGACTCGACGGCATACGGAATACATTGAGTGAAGCGCGTGTTCGCCCTTCCTAAAGCGGTTCGATTGCGACGAAAGGGGATGAAAGAATGAGCATTGCTGGTAGTTGTTTGTGCGGTAAGGTTCGATTCGAAATTGAAAAAGCAGTGGGTCCCTTTGAGATATGTCACTGTAGTCGTTGCCGAAAAGTAAGCGGTTCGATTGGATTACCTATGGTGGGTGTATTAGCCCAAGACTATCGATTAGTTTCGGGTGCAGAATTCGTCCAGTTGTACATGGCGCCCTTACTTCGAAGGCCACCGCGTTATCACACCCATTTTTGTTCAAACTGTGGAAGTCCTGTTCCACCAGCGCGAGCGAGTGGTGAGCGAATGGAAATTCCAGCAGGTTTGTTCGACGACGACCTTAAGCTGAAACCTGACAAACACATTTTTGTTGAATGCATTGCATCCTGGGATGAAATTACAGATTCACTGCCACGTTTCACCCTGCGGGAACTGATTCGAGAAAGAACCAAATAGGCTAACCATTGCTGTGTTGCACCATAGCTGCTCCCGCCAGCACGAATCCCAGACCTGCCAATTTCATGGTGTTGATGGGTTTGATTTCCATGCCAAAGGCACCAACCTGATCCGCTAAAGCGGCACCGATGAGTTGTCCGGTGACTATGCAAACAAAAAACAAAACCATGCCAAGAACGGGTGCGATCATGACCCCGCCTACAACTATGACCATGCCAATAACACCGCCAAGTATGATCCACCAAGGCAGTGTAGGGATCAGTGTGAGTTGGCCCGCACCATTTCCCCAAGTCAGCCACACGACAACGACGATAACTAGGCTAATGGCAATTGATATTGAGGCGGCCAGCAATGGACTGCCCAGAGTATTCGCCATTACCGCATTGATGGGTGGCTGCAATGATAGAGAGGCGCCAATGGCAATGGTCGCCACTATGTAGAGAATGTTGCTCACAGTTATTCCTTTAGTCCACTTCAGCATTTAACATCGGTATCCTGATTGGTGGCGGGAAAATATACTAGTACCTATAGTTTGTTAGATTGCCCGTTGTCTACCCTCTTGTTCATTCGGAAAATGCCATGAGTTCCAAAATCAAAGTTGCCAAACCTCTTGTCGTCCTGCATGGCGATGAAATGGCGCAGGTCGCGTTCGAAAAAATACTTCAGCAGTTTGTCATTCAACCGTTGGAGATTGAACTGATTGAGATCGACCTCACTGCTGAAAATCGATTCCTAACCAATGGCGAGGCCGTGCGTGATGCTATATCTGCCTTACTCCAACACGGGGTAGGGGTGAAGAATGCGGGTATGACGGTAAATCAGCAGCAGCTTGAAGATCTGCTGTGCAAACACGCGAATGTTGTACAAGCAGACCTTGATCCACTTGCAACCAAGTCACCTAATGGTGCAATCCGCAAAGGTATCGGCGGGAATATCACCCGGGAAGACATTCAGTTTCGCAACCTCACAGTGCGTAAGCCTGATTGGATCGGACGTGACATAGAAGTCGACACCATGGACACCGGTGGCATTAAGCACAGTTACAACGAACTCTCTACAGCCACAGGGGTGTTGAAGCTTATACATGTTGGTGCGAGTGGTGATCCTGTAGAAATCCATCGCCGCCGAGTGAATATTGGAGACCCTTGGTTATTGGCCACCAACGAAGTTGAAGCGATTGAGGCTTGGGCGCGGCAGTTTTTCCAACGTGCATTGGATGAAAAAAGAGACACCTATTTGGGATTGAAAGATACGGTGATACCAGGCTATGACGGTGTTATGCGGAGAATTATCGAAGCGATATTCGATACTGAGTTCAAATCCAAATATGCTGATCTCAAGCTGTCTTACCACTATGAGCTTATTGATGCACAGGCCGCTCGTCTAGTTGCAAATCCACCCGAGCGAGCACTGTGGGGTGTGCCAGATAATACCAGTGGCAGGAAGTTGTATAAGCTTGTTAACGAACTTAAGCGCTACGGTTTGGCGGAGCGACATTGCCAGGTATCGATCTCACGTATGAGCGCGGGTGGTGGCGATCAATATGGCAGCTTCAATGCGCCGGCGCCGGAAGATGGCATTCTCAAAGTTACCGTGGACGGTGTGGAAAAG
>QIGT01000384.1 GCA_003230835.1 Gammaproteobacteria bacterium | reverse complement strand
AATTACCGCGTCCACCCCAGAGCTAATCAGTTCAACTTTGCGGTCACTAAAAATAAGTTCAATTTGAACTTTTGGAAACGCACGGACATATTTTACGACAAGATCATTTAGGAACAGCTTTGCGCTGTTGCGTGGCGCACTAAGTCTTAGAACTCCTGAAACACTACCATGAACGTCGTCCATCTTGCGAAGCGCTCCTTCCAGATCCTCTATGGCCGGGAGACTGCGCTGGAACAGTTTTTCCCCGGCAGTGGTAAGCGCGATCTTTCTTGTTGTGCGCTCGAACAAGCGCACCGCCAATCGGTCCTCGATACGTTGTACCGCCTCACTCACCGAGGCTGGTCCCAACCTCAACCGTGCAGTCGCTGCCCTAAATCCGATATTATTTTGGACCGGAATCGCAAAGATTTTAGGGGACTGGCCAAGCGCTTTGATATCATTTTTGACGCATCGGGAGCTTACACGTATGGCAAATGTCGAAGGCTTTTGTCTGATACCGGCGTGTTTGTTACCGCTGCGCCAAGTCTATCAATTCTATTTGCAAAAGTTTTGACCTTGTTTTCCAGGCAACGGGTGGAAATGGTTATGGCACAGCCCAAGCGTTCAGATTTGGAGAAAATTGCAGGCTGGATGGCTCAGGGCCTGCGCATCCCGATAGCGATGCAACTACCCTTGGCGCAAGCCAGCGATGCGCTTCGGGCATTGGAAAAAGGAAAGTTCGTTGGAAAAATTGTCCTTGAAGTCCGAGCTGATTGATTGTTTTCCATAGACCTGCCGTTCTAGATCATTTTGTTGGAGAAGTGTGACTTGTTGGCCTGACGCCATACAATCCGGTACAAGAGTGAGATAGTCGGTATATGAGGCAAAATACGATCAACAAGCATCATCGTTGACCTCATCCTAGTTTCGCTGAAGGCATTTATCAATATCGATCGGGGGGCTTCAAAAAAAGTAAAACTCCACGTTAAGTAAGATAGCAGATGTTAAAACGATTCATCAAAATTATGGGAATTGACCTAAACTTGCTGTAAGGTTTGTTCAAGACGGACGGCGGCAATGCGGACTTTGCTGCCGTTTGTGAAAGGATCCCCAATGTCTCCTTTGGGAAAGCCTCACGAATTGGTGTTCAAGTAATAGCGCACGATTTGGAGCGATCTGCCATCACGAAAGAAATTCATGAGTATGTTGTACAGGCGAATAGGAATCAGCTCTCAATTGATTCTCCTGCGCTTTCCCCTGTAAAGATCGGCGTGCAATAGCACCGTTTCTATGATTCGGTCCCCGACCGCACGTATATGCGGCTCAAAGCGTGATTCGTTGTGAAATACGATGTATTGCCCTTCGGTCAATGCATCAATCACTGGTCCATAACGCCGAAGCATTGGGATGCTGTCGCCAATAAAACAGGGTAGAACCACAACGCCAACCGCAGAAATGGCCAAATCGTATAGTGTTTGTGGACTGCTGACATATATCGAAATTTCTTTTGTGTAATTTTTGAGAACCCAGATACTGGACCGAGTCACGGCGTGTTCGGGGGTGATCCCGATCCAGGGTAAGCGAATGTTAGCACTTAGGCTTCTATGCACAAAGGCTGCGTAAGAAACGTCAACTATGCGGCGGCTAGCTAAGTTTGGGCTGGTTGGAGGTGCGTTGCGCAGACCAATGTCGATCTCGCGCTGTTCGATGTTCAAATGAGCTTCTTTAGCCAGGAGAACGACATTGAATGGGTCCCTAGGGAGAGACAGTTTGAAGAACCGTTGCGATAAAAACCGTATGGTCTATGTTCCACCGGACAAACGTACCAACGGTATCGTTCGCTGAGCCCCCAGCCAACTCTTGAAGTCGTAGAAACCTTTGGTCATTGGTTGAAGTCTGACCAGCACTTTTCGTCCGTCAATCGTCAGTTCGTAGCCGTTTTGATGGCGGTAGAAAAGTTTGATCCCGATTGCATCTTCGAGTTGCGTCATGCGCCTACTTAGCGTGGCGGGAGACGAATTCAGTTCACGAGCTGCCCCAGAAATGGTACCGCACTTGGCAACAATGACAAAAAAATTAAGGTCATTTAGGCAAAGATTTTTCATTTCTGAAAGATCCCTTTCAATCGTGAAACATATCACAATTGCCCCCAAATTATCCAGCAATATTATCGCACTGTAAGCATTTTTACAAGAGGCGCAGCCCTATGACTAATGTATGCAAAAGTAAGTCAAGCCCAGTATCACAACACCTCACCCTGCTAAGACCATCACACTGGATTAAATCGCTAATCGCAATTTCGATTGGTCCAGCTTTGATGTTCGGTGAAGCGTCGGCCTCAACCTTATTGGCTTTGACGGGTACAATAACGATGTTCATTTTTGCTTCGGCTGCTGTGTATATCGTTAACGATCTGTCGGATATTGAACGGGACCGCCTGCATCCAACGAAGCGAGATAGACCGTTAGCCTCGGGAGCAGTGACACCAAGAGTTGCTATTTTGATGCTTTTGGGTCTGATCCTCACTATGATCTTGCTTTCGTTCATGATACCGATGCTGTTGACAATGATCGTCATGCTTTATCTTGCGTTTAACCTGACTTACAGCTTTTGGCTCAAGCATGTTCCCATCGTAGAGATGCTTATCGTCGCCGTCGGTTTCGCACTGCGGACAGCATCGGGATACGTGGCTTTTGGTACGGTCCCAGATCAGTGGATAATCGCGACTGTCCTAGCGGGAAGTCTGTTATTGACGGTCGGCAAGCGACGCGGTGAGCTGAGACGACTAAAAGACTCCGCAAAACATCGCCCCGTCTTGGCCTATTATTCCGAGCCACTTTTGGACGCCTATTTACTGACTGCCGCAATAGCTTGTTTCGGCGCAGGCCTGGTAGCAATACTGCAAATCTTTAACACGGCGAGTTTGCCTGCCTTGTTTTTTGTTAGCCTCCCGTTCGCCACTTATCTCTTTCAGCACTACCTTATGCTTGCCTTTGTCGGAACAGGAACAAGTAATCCGACACGGTTACTATTGGCAAACCGCTCCATTCACTTTGTCCTTTTTATCTGGGTATTGACACTGGTTTTAAGCACGATGCTGGGTAACATTTTTTTTGATGGATTGTTCACATTTGAGAATGGGGACCAGCCCTTTTGACCGATACTACTGCATCGGCCCCCGTAGGGGTGACGATGTCACGAATTACGTAAATTTTTGTTTTAGGAGCGGTTGTTTTGCTCATCACGCTGCAAATGATGCCGATACCATCCCAGCAATAAAAACACGGGAGACATCCAATGTTGAACCATAGTTCTACCCTGACCGTACTTCGATCAGTGCTCACCGTCATTGCCGTGTTTTGGATTGCAGCCTATTTTACTCGTTATTCAGCAGAAATTTCATTCGCTGCTGCAGAATTTGACACGCGCGTTTTGGGTTGGGCCATGA
>QIGT01000080.1 GCA_003230835.1 Gammaproteobacteria bacterium | reverse complement strand
GGCTTGGTTTAAATAAGTAAGCCAAAGTGTGACCCTGAAGGCAGCCTCAGGGGTCATGCTGTTAGGGTATATAAATGTCCAAAAGAGATTACTACGATGTTCTAGGCGTCAGTCGTGATGCATCCGACGACGACCTAAAAAAAGCTTATCGTCGCTTGGCGATGAAGTTTCATCCTGATCGAAACCCGGACGCACCTGACGCTGAAGAAAAATTTAAAGAAGCCAGCGAGGCTTACCAAATTCTCACTGATTCTGAAAAACGCCAAGCCTATAACCAATTCGGTCACGCCGGAGTAGATCAAAGCCAGGCGGGTGGCGGTGGCTTCAATATGGAAGGCAATTTCGGCGACATATTTGGCGACGTGTTTGGCGACATATTTGGCGGCAGTCGCGGGCGCAGCAATGGCGTTGCGCGTGGTGCCGATCTTCGCTACAACATGCATCTTGATCTTGAACAAGCCGTTAACGGCGACACGGTAGAAGTTCGTATTCCAGTGCTTGCGGCTTGTGAGCCTTGTGAAGGGTCTGGTGCGGCACCGGGTACTAGTGCTGAAGCTTGCCCAGACTGCCGAGGTGCAGGCCAAGTTAGAGTTTCTCAAGGGTTCTTCTCACTCCAACAAACTTGTCCACGCTGTCGGGGTCAAGGTCGGGTGGTTACTGATCCATGTCGAAGCTGTGGTGGTGCGGGTCGCACTGAAAAAAACAAAACGCTATCAGTGAAAATTCCTGCGGGGGTGGACAATGGAGATCGCATTCGTCTGAGCGGTGAAGGTGAAGCCGGCATGCATGGCGGCCCTGCTGGTGACCTATACGTACAAATGGAAGTTCGAGAACACGCTATTTTTGTTCGCGAGGGTAAACATTTGTACTGCGAAGTACCGATATCATTTGTTGACGCCGCTCTAGGCGGTGAGCTTGAGGTGCCGACCTTGGATGGTCGTGTCAAATTGAAGATTCCAGGTGAAACCCAAACTGGAAAAGTTTTTCGGCTGCGCGGCAAGGGTGTCACCCAAGTGCGCGGTGGTGGCTTGGGCGATCTTTTATGTAAGGTATTGGTTGAAACACCGGTAAAATTGACAGAACGGCAAAAGGACTTATTGAAAGAGTTCAAAACGTCTTTAGGCGGCAGCGAAAAACACTCTCCTAAGGAAAAATCTTGGTTCGAAGGCGTTCGTGATTTCTTTGATGGCTTGAAACATTAGGGTAATCGGGCCAATCTGGGCTCGAATTTGGCTCAGTACTTTAAATTAGGACCATCATGATTAGAGTTGCCGTCACAGGTGCAGCGGGGCGCATGGGCAAGACCCTTGTGCAGGCGATACAAGAATCTAGTGATCTCACCTTGGGGGCTGCCTTTGAGCATCCAAGCAGTGACGTGTTGGGTGCGGATGTCGGCGAACTCGCCGGCGTAGGCAAGTTAGGCATCAACATCACTGCGATGCCAACTACAGATTCGAGCACCCAGCTCACCCAGCTAGAGGCATTCGACGTGGTCGTCGATTTCACCGTGCCCGCGGCAACACTCATGCTTGCGCAGGTTTGTGGTGCACAGGCTTGTGGCGCACAGGGGAAAGCGATGGTCATTGGCACGACTGGCTTTTCCCAGGCGCAGTTAGCAGCCTTGCAACAAAACGCTCAACACATGGCCTTGTTTATGGCGCCGAATATGAGTGTTGGGGTGAATGTCATGTTTAAGTTGGTCGCAGATGCGGCTAAAGCCTTAGGCGACTCTGTAGATGTGGAGGTAATGGAAATGCATCACCGTCACAAAATTGATGCGCCTTCGGGAACCGCGATGCGCTTAGGCGAAATTCTCGCAGACACTTTGGGACGTAGCCTTGACACCGATGCGGTTTATGGCCGTCAAGGTATTACTGGCGTCAGAGAACGAAAAACCATCGGCTTTTCTGCCCTGCGTGGTGGTGACATCGTTGGCGAGCATACCGTGATGTTCGCTGCTGAAGGTGAACGTATTGAAATTACCCATCGTGCCCAAAGCCGAATGAACTTTGCCCAGGGGGCATTACGTGCTGTGCGTTATGTTAATGCCCAGCCTGCAGGCTTATATGACATGCAAATGTTACTGGGTGTGAACTAAGCCTTAATACTGAACACTCACACGCACTTATGGCCGAATCAGGATGATTTTTTCAAGCTAAATGCGTAGACTCTCCTCCCCAAGTTGAGCCGCCTAGTTCACGCTAGCAAGCGGCTTTCCTAGATAGAATTCTCAGCTAAATATAGAGGGCACCTGCTTGATACCGGCAATACTCGCATTAGAGGACGGTAGTGTATTTCTCGGCCAGTCGATTGGGGTCGAAGGATCTTCAATTGGTGAGGTGGTGTTCAATACCTCTATGACGGGTTATCAAGAAATACTGACTGACCCTTCCTATGCTCAACAGATGATCACGCTGACCTATCCACAAATTGGCAACACCGGGGTCAATGAAGAAGATGAAGAGTCAGATCGTGTGTGGGCGGCTGGGTTGATCATTCGGCAAACGCCGCGAAAAATGAGCAGTTGGCGTGCAACACAAAGTTTACCCGACTACTTGGTGGCGAAGAATGTGGTTGCCATTGCAGATATAGACACCCGCCGTCTAACCCGATTGATTCGCGAAAAAGGTGCGCTGGCGGGTTGCATACTCGCCGGACCCCAGGCACATGCAGATGCTGGGCGGGATGATGCGCTTGCTCAGGCCAAAAAATTTCCTGGCCTGGAAGGGATGGACCTTGCCAAAGTGGTGAGCGGTGTGCAAAGAGGCTGGACTGAAACCAGTTGGGACATTGAAACTGGATACTCCCAGTGCAAAGAAACAAAGTTCAAGGTCGTCGCTTATGATTTTGGGGTGAAACGCAACATTCTTAGATTGCTGGCCGATCGTGCCTGTGATCTCACGATAGTGCCGGCACAAACTTCAGCAGCCGATGTATTGGCCTTGCGACCGGACGGCATCTTCTTGTCCAACGGGCCTGGCGATCCTCAACCTTGCACCTACGCCATTGAAGCGATCAAATCTCTGCTGACCTCAGGCGTACCCATTTTTGGTATCTGTCTCGGCCATCAATTGTTAGCCTTGGCCAGTGGCGCAAGTACGCTAAAGATGCCCCATGGACATCATGGCGCCAATCACCCGGTGCAAGATAACCACACCAAAGAAGTCATCATCACCAGCCAAAACCACGGCTTTGCTGTAGATGGCGAGACCTTGCCAGATAATTTGAAATGTACCCATGTGTCTTTGTTTGACGGCACAGTGCAGGGCATTGAGCGTACGGATTTGCCCGCATTTAGCTTCCAAGGGCATCCAGAAGCAAGTCCGGGTCCGCATGATTGCATATATTTGTTCGATAAATTCATCGACATGATGACCACCCACGCGGATGGTGCCTAAAGAAAATGCCTAAACGAACCGACATCGAAACTGTCCTT
>QIGT01000529.1 GCA_003230835.1 Gammaproteobacteria bacterium | reverse complement strand
ATCATCAACTCTAACGACAACACTGGTGTAGTGATCAGAAGCTCTAAGTTGCCGCGCTCGCGCTCTCGCACGATAGCAATGGCAGTAAACAGCACCATCGACAAAGTTAGAATAACCCCAACCAGGCCCGGCACTATGAATACAGCAGATCTGCGTTCCGGATTATACAAAGGGCGTGGCTCAAAGGTATTGTTGTTTACGTTACTCTCGACATTACGGCTGACGCCAATAGGCATATTCACCAGCCCACGCACCGCTCCAAGAATCACTGGATCGCTGTCATCTACCAACAACTGAGCATAGGGGGTGCGCTGGTGAATGAGCCGCGCCTCAAAGTCTGGTGGTATATATACGCCAACTGAAATCTCACCCGCTGCTATCAAGTACTCTAAATCCTGCACAGAATGCGCAGATTGGACAAACTTTAAAACCTGGGAGGACACCACACCAGCTACCAATGCCCTGGAAGCACTGGTATTTGCCTCGTCTACCACGGCTGCGGACAGGTTACGCACATCTGTATTTATTGCATATCCAAAGAGAATACACATGATCACCGGCAAGCCTACCACCATACCACCGGTCAAATGATCTCTACGTAAATGAAAATATTCCTTCTTCGAGATCGCCCAAATCCTGGAGGCTGACAGCGACATCATGTGTTGCTCGCTCTTGCTTGGGTTGCCATGACAAATACATCTTCTAGATTAGGTTTTACGATGCGCAGGGTTGCGGAAAGATCTGTATCAAGTGCCGCGCGTAAGTATTCCACTGGTGATGCAATACTCGGTCGAACCAAGGCATGCAAACGTGAGCCTATTTGCGCAGCATCGATGACCCCATCCAGTTGAATTAGTTTTTCCCGAACCTGTCGAATACCTTCGCTCTCTAGCTCAACCACTTTCGCCGGAAGATTGGCCAATAGCTCTGCTGGGGTGCCGTCGGCAACCAAAGTCCCCGCATCGAGTATGGCCAACGCATGACAGCGCTCTGCCTCATCCATGAAATGAGTAGTGACCAGTATGGTGGTACCTTGGTCGCTCATATCAAATAGAAACTCCCAAAACTCGCGCCTGCTTTCAGGATCGACCGCACTGGTTGGCTCATCTAAAAACAACAACTCGGGTTGATGAAGAGTAACTGCCGCCAATGCCAGGCGCTGTTTCTGCCCGCCACTTAATGTACCCGCCAACTGTTTTCTACGATCGCTTAAACCAAACAACTGCAACTGATTCTGAATACGTTGCTGCCGGGTCGCTTTGGGAAGTTGGTAGATACGACTGATGAACTCCATATTCTCAGCCACGGTGAGGTCTGTATACAGAGAAAATTTCTGTGTCATATAACCAATTTTCCGTTTCAGCTTCTCAGCTTCTTTCTGGACGTCAACACCCAACACCACCGCGCTGCCTTCGCTGGGTAACAACAACCCACACAGCATGCGTATGGTGGTTGACTTGCCACAACCGTTTGGCCCTAAAAACCCATAGATACTTCCCTTGGGGACCTTCATATTAATATGATCAACAGCGGTCAGATCACCAAATCGACGGGTAAGATCATGGGTTTCGATGACAATACTCAAGGTCCAATACCAGGAAACGTCACTTGCACAGGTATACCTACCGGCAAATCAACGTCTTCGATACCCAACAAATCGACTTCAGCCAAAAAACTTAGGCGTGTTCTGTCACGTTCGCTAAGGGCGAAAAAAGGCGTGAAGGAAGCATCTGTGGCTACCCATCTCACCCGCGCTTGGAATGTTCTGTTATAGCTGTCGACCCTCACCTCTGCGGCTGTACCTGAGGTGATTCTAGTGCGCATGGGTTCGGGAATATGGATGCGGGCATATATAGGTTTGTCTGCCAGAACCACCACAACGGTCGCCCCAGGACGCGGTCGTTCGCCGAGCTCAAACGGCAGAACTTCAACCATACCCACCACTGGGCTTTTGATCGTTGCTCTTTGCAACGTGATCATCAAATCTGTAATTATAGCCACGGCTGCGGCATGACGGCTGCGTGCTTGATCGACGACTTCACTGCGAGTACCTGCAAGCAGCTCATCCAATGCAGCCCGCGCTTCTTCGCGGCGCGCTACACTTTCATCGAAACGACCTTGCAAGATATCAACCGTATTTTGTGCCGAGAAATTTCGTGTGACTAACGACTTTTGTCTCTCCAACTCATGCAATCTAGTAATCTGGGAGCTCTTGGCTGCCTGCAGACGTGCGCGACCTTGTTCAATCGCTTGCGCGCGCGGCCCCCTTTCTGCTTCGGTTAAAGCAGCCTTAGCGGTCTGTTCATTAGCACGCGCGCGCGCCAATGCGGCTTCGGCACGTTCTGTGCCTTGTAAGACTAACGACTCGCCAATGGCAACTTTTTGGCCTTCGCGTACTAATATCGCGCGTATGGGTTCACTCGAATCTGCCGACAACTCTATGCGATCTCGTTCAAGCGTACCCAGGGCTGCAATTTCATGCAGCGATGTATCACAAGCAGAAAGCTGCAAACACGCAAGAAGCGACAGACCCGTGAGAAAATCGCCATATCGAAATCTAACGTCATAGTTCATGAGGCAAGCCCAAACTGGACAAAACAGAGATTGTCACTTGCTGGCGAATCTGATCGAGAATGGCTTGGTTGTAGTTGTCAGCTTGCAGCCGGCGAAGAAGTATCGGACGGCCCAGGTGAAAAATGAGTATTTGTCCAACCACCGCATGGGTACGAATCTTAGCCTGCTCTGACTGCGCATCAATGTTCAAAATCCACGCAACCAAATCGGTCAACGTTTCATGTAGGCGCTTAGGCAATGCTGTATACAAATGCTCAAAGTGAGGGCCTGGGACAAACAATTCTCTCAACACGAAGGGTATCGCTGTTCGCATCATGGGTGATTCTAAGAATGCGGCGAGAACCGTATGAACCAGTTGCGTCATCACCAACGCCTGGCGCTGCGGATCATCCCCCGCGACACTTTTCGCTTGAGCGGCAATCTGGGCCACCATCTCTAGGCGCGGCTGCATCAGCTCAATAATGGCGTCAATGGCGCCAACATAAAGTCCGTCTTTACTGCCGAAGTGATACTTAATAGAGGCTACATTAACCTGCGCATGGTCTGCCAGCATGCGTGTGCTGACTGCTGAAAAACCGTGCTGACCAAATAGTGCAATGGCCGCATCGACGAGCTGGTGTTGTGTTTTGTCTTGACTGGCCATACATGTATACTTAATCAATAGATTAATAATGTCAATCAAATGATTAAATCAGTGATACATCAATTACCCTATTTGGTATTCTTTAGGGGCTATCGTAAGATGCCTTGCACATACATCTTCGGGAGCTAACTGTTGAGAGCTGTCAAAATCGTTGCGATCGTCACACTCATTTACGTCGGAATTGTGGTTGTCTTTGAATCGTTACTCGGGTACTTCCAACCC
>QIGT01000394.1 GCA_003230835.1 Gammaproteobacteria bacterium | reverse complement strand
CAAGCCCCCGCACTGCACGGGAAACCCCGGGACTGACCTGCTCATCATCGCCGTGTAAAAGGGCTGACTTCAAGTCGGCCCTTTTTATGAGGCCTTCATCAAATGGTGTGGGTAGAGAGCCGCCTCCCACACCTCCCACAGATGAAAGCAGATAGCATTGTGGTAGCGCGCTTTATTGCACAAGCCGCGGCTACATTCGATCATATTGCTCCGGCTGTTGATGCGCTCTGAGGCGCCATTGCCGGCCTTTCAAGATGATGGCGTTAAGCCCCCCAGCGGCGGCTGTAGGGGTGCTACAATTCGAGAACGGATCCCACTGCTTCTGCACTCTTGGCAGACAGTGAGCTTCCTTTTATACTCTGGACTATCACTTTGTACTTATCACAAGTACCGTAATCCAAGCCAAGCGAAGCAAGGATGTGTTAGGCGCGTGACCTGATCCGTGAAATTCGTATGGTATATGAAGCAGAAAACGCGGAAATTCTACTTCGCAAGCTCGCAGCTCGCTTTTTTGGCGTAATTATTGTGCCACTATGCTTCGTATAGGAGAGTTGATCAATCCGAGTTCAAGTTGATCTGAACATGATTGTTACATAAGACTCTTTGTCCGGGTCAAAAGGCCAATAATTACGGTTCGTCTGAAGCCACGCCTCTCCAGAACGCTCGGCATATTCCGCGTGCGCATAAGGCTGATAAGACGAAAGCAGTCTGTACCAAGCAGATATACAAGCTACCAAAGACGGATGCCACTGATCGAGAATCGAAGTCAACCCATCAATAACTTCAGTTTTCGCAGCAGTCCTGTCCTCTGCAGTCATACACTGAGCGACGTAGCCTACAACCGCATAATCCAGTTCTGAAAAGGCAATCTCGAACACATATCTATCAGGGTCAGAAATCCCAAATTGCCACGTAGACCACCGAGTATAGGCTAGCCGCCATGCTCGCTTTACCCGCTTTACATCGGCCACTGCTCGAAATTCTTCCAGACATTCAGCCACCAATACTCGGCTGCTCGCAGGAGACACGGATAACTCAATCGAGTCTATATACGCCTCGATAGCATTCCACGAAGACTCCGCAAGAACCCGCCCTAATGAGATCTGTATGGCCGTATACCGTACCGGGTAGCGATTAAAGACTCTCATCCACTGGATCCACCGCGAAGTATCTCTAGAAACCTTAAGTAATAGTTGCTTAATGAGCTCCTCTTCACGAGTGGTCGGGCGTTTTCCTTTATGCCATCCAGAAAATGATTCAAGCGCGGCTGCGAACTGAACATGCGGATTGTTACTCGCAGAGCCAATAGCTAATTTCTGCTCGATCATGAGAGCATCAAGCACTCTAGCAGCTAGCATCGTCTGCTTAACATTTTCCATGGCCAGAACCAGTCGCTCCGGATCGAATCGAAACAGAAAACGCGACACCGCCAAAAAAAATACATTGGGCAAATGCGCGTCTCTGAAATAATTCCACAACTCTCCGATTGTCACCCAACGCTCTTCGGACTCTGCTTTCACAAACTGTTCAATGATCCGCTGCTCCCATATTGGTTTTCTCGCCCCCTGGAACCTGGAGCCAAAAGTCGTCGTCGCGGTTGCAATGGAATTTCCAAGTACGGACAATAGCTCCTCATTCTTCTCCAAGCCATTTGGCAAGAGCGCCCACAACACATTGTCCCTATCGCAGCACACCGCACAAAAAAGCAGCGCCGTCAATCGATGCTGAGTCCGATCAGAAGCTGAAGTCCACTCGTTGAGTTCACGCAGCACCCATCGCAAGAGTCCTGTCCAATGCTCCCCTGCAGTGGTTTGTTGTGTACCACTAGATACGCCTGATGCCACCAGATACCCAAATTGGGTGTGGAACGCTTCGCTCATGGCGATGCTGGTGTCATGATCGCAGATGGCCTTTATCGGGTCGGTCTGTCGGTATAGTGCGGCAAGCAGATCTTCCGGCGGTTCCTCAGGACCAGGTTTGACCGCTTCCTCGACGATAGCCTTTATCTGCGCCTCTACGTCTATCATGGCTTTTCCCAAACTAGGCACTCAGGCTTATACAATGCATCCCATAAGCCTTGGAAGGCCTCGAGTATCATTTGACCGTTGTCCACCTTTTGAAGAATATGGTGGGCTTTTCCAAGACTATTTACCGACGTGCCAAGCGACCAAACCAACGCAGCTTTTTTGTTTTGTGGGAAGATTAGAAATCTGTCATGGAAGGCCCAGCCTACTTGACCATGTTTTGCACGAAACTCTAACTTTAGCCCACGCCAATTACTCTCAATCCCATCCAGGATTGCGCGCTGTTCGTCGATAAATGCCCCAGCAGCCGTAGTCGAAGCACCGGTGGATGGCGCGACAACCAAGGCGCAGGGAGAACGCTCAGCCGCCGTCAAAGCCCTTAAATCTGAGTTCGAATGTGGACAATGTGCCAATGTATTTAATACATCCAAAGCGTCCAGAAACGGATCCCACAACCACGCGCCTGTAGACCCATATTGGCTGATGAGGTCGCGTATATGCCCCAGCGCCCGCTCATGTTCAGCCCGCTGATTATTTGGATTTGGCAGGTATTGGATAAAGCTCCGTTCTTTCAAGAGTCGAGCCAATTCTTCATCATATATCCGGCGCTGAGTCCAGTGCACTGCGGGATCTTGTAGAGGGGCGCCAATATGCGAGGAGATGCCTTGAGACTGCAATTGAATAGTTACCGCTTGGTTTGTGCCATCCTTTTGTGGCACGGCGAACAGTCTCGGCTCTGGATCGGTGGGAGTAATATTCAGACTGATGGTCTTGATAAAATGCAACGCCACCGTTGCAGCGAGAATCACTCTGTTCTCATCGTCCCAGACGACTCCCTGAGCAGTGCCTTGCGTATCTGGAAGCGATAAGAATGTATCGGAAGTAGAAACCACCTCTGAGGCATAGCCGACGAGAGATTTATCCCACTCCACTTCACAACTGACTCGAAGTAGCCTCGGCGTAGCCTTCGAATGCCAAGCACTCTGTACGACAAGCCCGTCCGCACCCTGTGACTTTGAAAATCCCGTCATCACGACCGTGACAGACAGTTGCACGATCAGATTTCCTAGGCGATCCGATAGGCTCGCTAGTTCTAGCGGAACCCAAGCATTAATAAGAGGAGATAGCTCCTGCAGACATTTGGGCTCCTCGAAGAAATTCCTGAGATGACCCTTCTCACTGTCTACCCATTCGAATACATGTGATCCATTCCAGAAATTGTTCTTTAAGACACGATTCAACGGGATGCGTTCGGAGGAATTCGGCGGTACAAATGCAGGTGGCATAGCGATCATTTGGCCGCATTTCATGAGCTGCCCCGATAGTTTCCACTCGCCGTTGACAATGTCCTTCAGACCAGATATTAGTTCAGGCGTCGTCTTAAAATATCGTTGTACTCCAAATTTCCATCCTGGAAGTGATTTCAAACTAACTGGCTTATCACTCAGGAAGGGAGTCCCCCTCAGTGATGCGCCGTCACCTTCAACTGCGACCGCAATCGTAAATACGTTATAGACAGCTTGGTCTGCATCGGCTATCGCGAAGATTTCTGTTATCTCGAATCCAGAATAGAAGCCAAGCACTCCTTGCGCACTCAGCCGCGTTAGCTCGGCAACCGACTTTTTAGGATCCCAGATATTAGACAAGTTGTTCATTTTCCGCCGCTGTCCATGGTTAAAAAAGTGTCAGATGGCATTGCACGGCCGCCTGTGGCTCTGCGCGCAAAAAACGAAAACGCGAAACGAGTAGAGTAGAGGACAGGCTCCGGCATCGTTAGGAATCGACCTATCTGTTTGCGCCCCTTTAGTCAGGCGGTGCCTCAATAGCCGAATCCATAGATACCATCACCAATCCTCCCTCATCAAACCGTGCATACGGTTTTCCCGTACACGGCTTTCCGATGTTCTTCATGCCAAGGCAT
>QIGT01000191.1 GCA_003230835.1 Gammaproteobacteria bacterium | reverse complement strand
ACGGTACCTGTAAACGAATCAACTGCAGGGACGATAGCTAGAGAACCTTCGCTAGATGCATACCGCTCAGAATCGTAGTTGCAAACGCACTTGCAACTGACGCTCTCGCCGCAACGGATCAACACCGTTGAACTGCCACGCCGGCCGCCTTGCCCAATTCCAGGATAGTAATCCTCTCGATTACCCCAAAACAATTCAATTCCGATACTCAGTCATTTTATCGAAAAGCACTTTTGAACTGACTCATATAGACGCCCCAATTGCAGACCTGAATATCTCGTCCGATCCGGAGTGGGATATGACCATGGACTAACAACCTCATATTCGCGTGCTGGATAACGCAGTAAGATGTGTCCGTTCAGGGTTACCACAACCTATCCTCAGGTGCTTCGCGCTGGCTTGCAGCCCGTTTCTCTAAGTAAGTTCACGTGGACTTCCCAATCTCCGTCTTACCCTCCAGACTTCCAAGTCTATTCAGATCCACAAAACCAATACACAATATCCATACGCCGCTAGGACGCCGCCGCCTGATTCAGTGACTCCCAGACAAAACCCACCATTTCTCGCGCGCACGCCACCTTCACTTTGTTCGGGTGTTTGCCCGCCAACAACAGATGATTGCCTTTCTTGGCCAACCGCCGCAAACACCGATCGGCAACGGCAATGTATATTGGTTTCGAATTCGCGCGCCGCGCCTTGATGGCTTTACTCAACTTCGCTGTTCGATAGCCACGCTGGTTCGCCTCAATGAAAGCCGTGCGTAAATACCGATTCCCTTGTCGGGTGATACCCAGACGGTTCGACTTTCCACCTGAGGCATATTCCCGAATGTCCATGCCCATCCAGGACACTAACTGACGCGGATGCGCAAAACGCTTTACATCACCGATTTCCGTTATCATGGTCAAGGCAAACAGATTCTTGTAACAAATCAGTGCCTCGACACCTTCTCGATGCCTCGGTGTCGCCGCCAATGTTTCAACCTCCTCACCGTAGGTCACCAGGATTTCATTGAGGCTCTCGAGCTGGCGCAGCAGGAGTGACAGATTCACCTTCAAACTTCCAGAACATCCATCAATCGTTTTGTCTAACCATCCATAGTGATGTTTTTGCCAGTGAGTTTTGCGTTCACACTCAGCTTTGTAGTGCATCCCATTGCGACGCAGCAATGACAGGATATGCCGGCGCAGGTCTCCTTGCTGATGTACCAACCGTTGCCTTGATCGCAACAGATCTCGATCGTGCTCGATCTTGACATCCGGTGCCGTCACGATCGTCAACAAGCCATTCGCGTAGAACTCCGCCAGCTCCGTTGCATCTATGCGATCGGTCTTCACCGCTTTCCCCCCACGCCGGGGAATACTCGATGGCGCCACTACCTCGCAGTCATAGCCTCGATCAGTCAGGTCGCGCTGCAGAGAAAAGCCAACGTACGAAGCTTCGTAGCACAGCGCGAGCTTTCCACCTCCAAAATACCCGCGAACTTTCTTCAGCTGGCCTACCAAACCCTTCAATGTCGGACGACATCGAAAGTCCAGCACTTCGCCTGTGCACTTGTCCAACGCCGATCCGTGATACTGCACATCATCGACATCGATGCCGATATAAATTACATTCTGATTCATAGACGCCTCTGTCTTGTTAATATACTCAGTGGCCTAATCACCACCTGAGGTATCCATCACCGATGGTAGCCCTCGAGTCAAGAGGGGGCGTCTATATCTTCTATCCACAACAGCGCGGAGCCCACGCTAGCGCCAATCTTTACAGTCTTATCGAGAGCGCCAAAGCTAATCATCTGAACGATTATGCTTACTTGAAGTATGTGTTTGCACAGTTGCCATTGGCAACTTCCAAAGTGTGACTCCCAACCTCATCCCCAGATCTAGTGATAGGCATCCTGGACTCTCCATCGGATAATCGTATTTTACCGTCACCAGATACGTATCGGGAGATCTCAATGCGAGTGGACAAGTTATCAGCTCTTTTGCTTTTCGGTTCTGTTATGAGCCTGTGTTGGTCAAATACCGTACAGGCCGCTCAACCCGTCCCAGGGAAAATAGTCGCCGTTCACGGGGAGGAAGCAATTTCTTCGCTTTATCGATTCACCGTCGACATAGACGCACCAAACACCTCCACTGCGCTGAACAAGATCATCGATCAACCAATCAGTTTCTCAATAACAAAAAGGCGAAGAGTTCATGGCGTGGTCACAAGTGCCTCTGTTGTTGGGCCAACAAAAACCGGTGCTCTGTATCGCTTAGTCGTCGAACCGAAGGTTGCGGACGGTCTACTTACCTCTCACAAGCGCATGTACCAAGAAATGTCTGTTATCGACGTCGCAGAGGCAGTAACCGAACCACTCGGCGTAATGCTCGAATCTACTATTGTTAGTGATTATCAAACACCAGCTCTGCTGGTCCAGTATGGAGAAACCGATTGGGAATTTGTCTCGAGAATTCTCGAGGACAATGGCATTCACTACTATTTTAAGCACCTTGCAAATATGAGTCGCTTGGTCTTGTCCGACAATCTTGCTGCGACACCCAAATTGCGCGGTAATTTGGACATGGCGCGCCATTCTGTGCAGCTTGCTTTCGGACTAACTAAGCACAGTGGTCAAGTAAAACTAAATGATTACGATTATCGCGCGCCTGGGAATAATTTGTTTACGGCGGCATCCTCCCCACCCTATGCACATCTCGTGACCGAGCAGTATCCGGGTGGCTACTCGCAAATTTCTGAGGGACAGACAATCGCTCAAATCCGCTTGGGTGAAACACGAAGCCGCGCTTTCACCTATCAAGGCAGTAGCACCAATGCTCAGTTAACGGTGGGGCATAGCGTCACACTTGTAGGTCATCCAGTAGCCCAAGCCAACCAGACCTACCTAATCACGCGAGTTGAACACCGACTGTTGCAAGGCAAGTACAATAATCAGTTTGAGCTTGTGCCAGCTTTTATACAATTTCGACCCGCGCGCAAAACATCAAAGCCAATCGCAGTCGCCGAGACCGCGCGAGTTGCCGGACCACCCGGAGAACAAATCACAGTTGATGACCATGGACGTATTTTGGTGCGCTTTGCCTGGCAACAAACTAATGACAGCCCAATCTACGCTCGCCTGTCGCAGTTAAACTCGGACAGTATCTGGTTACCACAAATTGGCGAAGAGGTCGTAATCACGTTTATCGATGGTAATCCCGCTAATCCCGTTGTACTGGGAAGTCTACATAACGCTCAACATATGCCACCTTATGAACTTCCGGCAAGCAAATATGAAACCGTGCTGAAATCAAAATCTCACGAAATTTTTATGGGGGACGCTCAAGGTAAAGAATTATTACGGTTACGATCCGAACACAATCTCCATGCCATCGCTAAAAATGACCAGTATCAACAAATCGGCCGCAACCAATCAATAAATGTCGGTGGAAACCAAAAAACCAGTATCGCCCGCAATGGCACAATTAGTGCTCGCACGCTTACTATTACAGCAAAAGATCGCCTGGTGCTTGGCGTTGGCACTCAAAGAATCGTGATTACCAACAGTGGCGTTACCCTTCCTAAACCCCTAATACCGAAACGATCGGTCGTGGCGCCGAAGAAGAAATAATGATTCATCAAAAAGGTTAGCGCCACGTATCACTGTAAACATACTCCAAGCCATTTCGCAGCCTACAAAAATTCAGTTAGTAAAGTTTGCGGCTTCTGTTACATTCTCAGATGGAATGGACAGACACTTAGTCACCAGCTCGCTAAACCAATATATTTCCAATCATAAAGAACCAATTTTGCTGGCGTATGTGATTCATACAATGAAAGATGCAGGTTCCTTTGAGAATATAAGGGAATGCTCGAAATATTTAGTATTGGCTGGTGTTAATTTAGTGAATTGTGTTTCCAATGCAGCTAAAACGGCATAACAAGCCGCTCCAATTGGACCCGTTAAACCGTGGTGTTACGTGGCAGGGAGTACTTCATGAAAGATAGTCTCATCAAGAACTTGGAATCTAGATTTGCAGCATATAACGACATCATCTCTGGATGCAGCGATGAGTCTTTGCAAGCCAAACTAGACGTGCCAAAACACAAGTCTCTTGCAGAGCATCTCTGGTGTGTTGTCGGCGCGAGAGAAAGCTACGCTGCAGCGATAGAAGCAAATGAATGGAAAGGTTTTTCTTGTTCCCTTCAACAATTCACGCAAGCTGACTTTTCCGGGAAGTTAAAAGAATCAGGTTCAGTTGTTCTCTCGGCAATAGATACGGTAGATGAGTGGACCGATACGAGAAACGAATTCCTTCTGGCGCTTTACGAACATGAGGTGATGCATGAAGGTCAGCTTATTAGGCACATGTATGGTCTTGGT
>QIGT01000386.1 GCA_003230835.1 Gammaproteobacteria bacterium | reverse complement strand
GTCACGAGTTAGAGAATTTGTATCTAGCGGGGCCTGGCTTGTTTCCGTCTAGTGGGGCGGTGAACCCAACCTTTACCCTGCAGGCGCTGGCCCTGCGAACGGCACAGCATCTGCTGGGGTAAGAGTAAGTTCCTTAATAGTCCAGGCTAGTTCCCTTCAAAGACCGGCTTTTCTTTTTCCACAAAGGCGCGATAGGCGCGCTTAAAGTCTTCTGTTTGCATATAAATACCCTCTACCGCGCTGATGATGGGCTGCGGGCAGGCACGCATAGCCTTAACAAGATCACCAGTCATGCGGGTGAATGCTATCAGCTCTTTCATGCTCATGTTTGTAAGCGGACCGATAATTTCATGCACATCACCGCCGGAACAAAAGTTTCCGCCTGCACCATTGATCACCACGGCATGGATGTCATCGGCATATAGCAGGTCGCGAAAGAGATCTCGCAGTTCCGCATAAGACTTACAGGTCAGAGGGTTTTTACGTTCAGGGCGATTGAGGTTTATTTGTGCAACGCCCGCGTTCGCCTGCCATTGAAAGTGCTCTGCTTGGTAGTTAGAAAGTTGAGTAGTTTTCATATGTTCTTTATGAAATGGCTTTCATGACCTCGCCACAACTGACGGAAATAGCTTGTCTAGTGATGGCGCTAATTTGATCGATAGAGGTTTGGATGATTTGAGTATCAGTGTATCCAGGACAAAGGGTGTTGACGGTAATTCCGAGGCTCGCAGTCTCCAAAGCCAGTGCCCGAGTTAACCCCAGCACGCCGTGTTTGGCTGCAGTGTAAGCGCTGACATAGGCATAACCGCGTAGCGCTAAGGATAGTTAATACAGAAGCGCTTTTCGATAATATGACCGAGTATCGGAATTGAAGTATTTTGGGGTAGTCGTGACAACATCCTGGACACGTTCACCGTGAAATCAAACCAACGAACGGTCAACCCAGAACATACGTCGAACATTTGGTCATCAGGTATTAGAAAAAGTACTACAAGAAGTTAGGTGCCACTTGAGTGGCGCGCGTGACCGAATCAACCCCCTGTCCAGTTCGGCTAACCCAGCTTTTCGAGATAGGATGGGGGAATAACCCAGTTCAGTGTGTGCTTTGTTGATATTCAGAGTAACTTCAACCCCCAGCACTGCATATTCTTGCCAACTCATAGGTCCACTGATGGCACCTTTGGTAAACCGACTCAATACTTCGCCCATTCGAACTAACGCCACTACCAGCCATCGAGGTACTTCACGGGTCGGTACGGTTGCCTGCTGGCTTGTCAATAAGCTCGTAATAAACTCTCGAAATTCCACAGGTTCGCCGTCGGACAGGAAATAAACCTCGCCTCCACGGCCACTTTCGAGTACCAACATTAGGCCATGAACTAGGTTGTCAACGTGTGTCGTCGACATGGGATAACGCCCACCGCCAATCCAGGAGAGTTTGCCTGAGCGAGCGGCATCAACCAGTTGTGGCATGGCAGTGGTATCGTCACGACCCCAGACAAAGCGTGGTCGTATCACCACTACTTCCAAATCTTGTTGCGAATGTTGCAACGCAATTTGTTCTGCCTGAGCTTTTGTTCTGGAATAACCACCTGCCGGTTTGAAAGGTAATGGATAAGACTCATCAACATCAACTAGGGGTTTGCCGGTTAACAAAACGGCTTCGGTGCTAAGATGTATTGCTCGGCTAATACCTGCCTTCTGTGCTTGTGCGTAGACATTGCGAGTACCGTCGAGGTTGGCTTTTTCCTGCAAAATATTTACTAAGGAACCATGATCGGTGTCGGCTAAGTCACCCAATACCGGTTTAGCCCCGAGTTTTGTGACAACCTCAGCGGAAGCAGCGCTCCCCACCAACGCGCGAACAGGGTAACCCCGGCTAGTAAGTTCGCGCAAAATATTGCGGCCAATGTAGCCGCTACCCCCCGTGACAAATACTGTTTTTGATGAATCCATAGTCATATTTACTTTCTCAAACCCTGTTAAATTCAGACATATCAAATCCAGACACACACCTTCTTAGGATATTCTGCTTGGACCGCGTATATCCTAGCTTGGTTGTCTTAGGGCTTCTTCTGGTGTTTTTTGTTGTGGTTGGAGTCCACAAATAGATGTTCTGGTTCGGCTAGTTGAGCATTGAAAGACTGGGTATTGACGATGCTTTGAAGCTGAGGTTCATGAATTGATCCCAGCCGACTATTTCAGGTAGTGTTGCATTGCCAAAGTCATGCTATTTTTGGCCTGTGACGACTGCAAGTTTGTTACAGGTTCGGTTTATATGGCGGATGGTGGATCCAAACCTTAACATTTGAATTTTCCTAGAGGACACGTTTGAATATGGTCGAAGCAGTTTTAAGTACCCAACTATCCCTCCCGAATAAGCGCTCTGGCAAAGTCCGAGATTTGTATGATGTGAAGTTGGACAATGGAGAAGAGGCATTGTTGATCATCGCCACCGACCGCATTAGCGCGTTTGATGTGGTGTTGTCCAACGGGCTCCCTGGCAAAGGCATTGTGTTGACACAAATTTCTAAGTTCTGGTTTGATCGTTTTGCGCACAGCGTCCCCCATCACTTGCTCAGTACCGACGTAGCAGATGTCCCGGGGTTGTCTAATGACGAACGCGAGATACTGAAGAACCGAGTTATGTTGTGTAAAAAGACCCGCGTAGTGCCGATAGAATGTATTGCACGAGGGTATATTACCGGCAGCGGTTGGAAAGATTACCAAGCCAGTGGCGCAGTTTGTGGCATTGAATTGCCCCAAGGTTTGCAAAACAGTGATCGGTTGGCTCAACCTTTGTTTACCCCGTCCACCAAGGCGGAAACGGGTCATGATGAAAACATTAGCTTCGCCCAAGGTGTCGAAGTTGTGGGCGAAGAACTCATGGTGTGGCTAAAAGACACCACGCTTAAACTGTATACTGGCGCTCGCGATTATGCGGCTGAACAAGGTATTATTCTCGCGGATACCAAATTCGAATTTGGTGTGTTGGAGGGTTCAACAGATCCGCTATTGATAGATGAAATTTTCACCCCGGATTCTTCAAGGTTTTGGCCAGCAGACGATTGGCAACCTGGACGTGAGCAGCAGAGCTTCGACAAACAAATTGTGCGCAACTATTTACAAACGGTGGTGGACGCGGGCGAGTGGGATAAAACGCCTCCAGGCCCAGAACTACCTGCCGAAGTGGTAGAACGTAGCATCGCGCGATACTTGGAAGCCTATCGGCGGCTTACAGGCGAGACCCTTAGCCTTTAGCACCAGTGTGGATTGTTCAGCGTACAAGGTGTCGCGTTACCCACCCCGTTGGGATTTAGAGGGTCAAGCAACGTTCAAATCTATCGCCTGGCTTGGGTGCATGCTGATCGTTGTGCAGGTTTGGCTGCGATTACTCAAGCGGTTGACCAAAATAAGTCAACAATCGAAGCGCAGATTTATGCTGACGAT
>QIGT01000486.1 GCA_003230835.1 Gammaproteobacteria bacterium | reverse complement strand
CATGCCGATCCCTTCGCCTTCAAACTCCACCGCATCAATGCCCGGACCAGGTTTGACGCCACCAAAATCACTCAATTGTTGCCATACCGCATCGGCTGACGCTGCGATGGTTTCAACTACTTTTGCTTGTGCCATTTATGAGTTCCTAGAGAATTATGATGAGACAACTCTAGCTCAACGCATCATCGATGGCGACCAGGGTGGTGTACGCTCTGAAGTGAACCAAAGCTGATCTAGGGTGATGGCATCGTCTCCTCTGCTGCACCGTGGAAACGAGCGTGCATTATCAGGCTACAAGTAGTCGTTGGTAGGCTGATATTGATAATACGTTTATATTGGCATAAACGACAATATAAACGTATTATTAAATATGTTCACCGACACCCAAATACGCGAAGTCTTTCACTTCTACTTTCTCGACAGGCTTCTGAAACTATCCGACCCTGGCCTTTACATACTCAAAGGCGGCGTCAATCTACGTTTCTTTTTCGCAAGTCCTCGGTATTCGGAAGATATGGATATCGACGTTTTGGCCGGCAATGTGCAAACTTTAAGAAAAAACGGCTACAAGATTCTTACCGATAGGGCTTTCCAACGCAGCCTGCGATCGTTTGATATAGCCGATATTGAAATTAATGACCCGGCCAAAGCCAAGCAGACTGAAACAACCCAACGATTCCGGTTCGGGTTGATAACTCCCGCGGGTCATCGCCTTCCAACCAAAGTTGAATTTTCTCGGCGCAATGAGCGCAGCGATGGCGAGGCGGAATCCGCTTTGGTCGACACCGAGATCGCGCGTTGTTATCGAAGACTTTCGTTCCGCTGTCCGCACTACACTGGCGGCGCTGCGGTTGTGCAAAAAGTGCGGGCGCTCGCCGCTCGCCCCGTGACGCAAGCACGCGATGTATTCGACTTAGCCATATTGTTTCTCGGAGGACACAGCCCACCCGCAGCCTGGTCACAACTGCTCGCAAACGAAGAGCACGCGAAAGCAATTGAGTGCCTGATAGGATTGACCTGGCAGGAATACGAGGGGCAGGTTGTGGAGTTTCTGGAAATGGATTCTCGCAAGGAGTATGGCAGCAAGGACGCCTGGAGTTCATTGCAGAATCTGGTGCTGAGTCGGTTAGAAGCTGATGCTTAAACTATTTAACACGGATGATTTTGTTGTTTTTACGACACGCGAGTTTGCAAATAGAGTTGGCATTTCAATATCTGCAGCCGCCAAGCGGCTGTCTCGGCTATCCGGGAAAGAGTTTATAACTGGTGTTACAAAAGGTATTTGGGCAAATACAGGTCATCCATATTTTCATCCACTGTGCTGTGTTCCGTATCTGTTGGGTAAGGAGCAGGGCTATGTTTCATTTCTGACCGCACTACATCTGCACGGTATGGTGTCGCAGATTCCGCAGACGATCCAGGTTGCGACAACTGGCCGTGCTCGTTCGCTAAATTCACCAGTTGGTCGCTACGAGTTTTTTCAGATCAAGCCAGAACTGATGACACAAGGTGCTGACTGGAGCGATTCGCGGCTGCCATATCTCGTTGCCAGTGCTGAAAAAGCGCTACTCGACACGCTTTATCTCGCCACACGCAAGAATCGACGATTTGCGCACACGCCAGAGATAGATGTCATGCAGCCTGGTTTTCGAGCACTGGAGTTCGAGCGTCTTCTTGATGAGCTGCCGATTCCGAAGCGAATATTGTCGGCTATGCGCTCGCATTTGAGCCCGTAATACTCAAGCAGGCTCTTCGCGTAAACGATCGGTGGTTCGAACCGAAGGAATAAACACCACGGCCAGTAATACCAGTGCCATAAACGCATATCCACTGACCATCAAAGCCGTGCCAACATCATAATTTTCTGCGATCCAACTGATCGGGAATACCCCCAAGGGCATTAGCCCGTGCGACATCATGTCAATACTCATTATCCGCCCACGCATATGATTTTCCACTTGCATCTGTAACATGCCGCGGTTCATCGACATGTTCCAACTACTAAAGAAACCGACCAGTGCGATGAGCCCCATCGCCATTGACTGGGTGTGTGACATGGCAAAAACCGAGGTCAAAGCCCCCCATATCGCACAAGTTAGAATCAACCACATGGCTTTGCGGCGCAGGCTTCCCATAGAAGCCATCACAAAGGAGCCGATGATTGCCCCACCGCCCATGGCTGAAACCAAAAAACCCAAATCGTCAGCGTGCCCGCCAAGAATTTCTTCGTTGAACGCGGGCAACAAAGTGGTCAGCGGCATGCCAAACAAAAACGGGATAATTGAAAGCACAATCAACCCTATCAACGGCGGGCGTGCTACCACATAACTCAAGCCTTCTTTCATGTCTGCCAAAGCACTGCTCCGACCTTCTCGCTTCAACCGACCACTACGATTTATAAGCAACATTGTGACAGCAGAAACAAAATATAAAGTCGCGATGACGATATACACCACGCCTACACCGAAGTGTGAAGTCTTGTCACCATCTGCTATTAATGCGATGAGCAAACCCGCAAAGGCTGGGCCGATAATTCTTGCCAAATTCCAACCCGCTGTGTTTAGGCCCATAGCGGCAAACACCAAGTGTTCATCTATAAGTTCGGGTACGAACGCTTGTCGCGCGGGCATGGACAACGCGAGAATGGTACCGTTGAAGAATCCGAACCAAATGAAGTCCCAAAAGTCGACTTGCTCGCTAAAGATGATCATTGCCATAACAATGGTAGCGATGCAGTTCAACGCCTGAGCCCAAATGATGATGCGCTTCTTCGGCACGCGATCTGCTAAGACGCCGCCATAGAGGGAAAACAGCACCGTCGGCACCATAAATGACATGGTCACCCAGGCTAGATCTATGGCCGAGGAAGTGAGGGTGTACACCAACCAGCCGCGCGCAATGATCTGCATGTTCATTGCGAACGCAGATCCTAAGCTACCTACCCACAACCACATAAAATTGCGGACAGCTAACACATGCTTAATGTCTCGAGATGCCAAGGAAAGTCCGGTCGAGAAAAGCCGAGTATGATAACACGCTACCGCCTTCATCAGGGCTCAGCAGCAAAATACTTAGGTAAATAAATCTATAAGAGACCGATTCAAGCTAATTGATACCATTCCTGCAAAGCCATTTAAACCCTCATCAAAGAAAGCGAAATTTCCTTTTTCGAAGTCGCAAATCATCACACGTTTTTGTGTAGACTCAGATCGAAATAGGAGGACTGACATTGATGAAATTAGGCGCAATACTGTACAACAACTTCGAGCTTCTCGATGCATATGGACCGCTAGAAATGTTTGGCGGTTTGACCAAGGAAATCGAAATGGTGGTCATAGCGGAAAACAAAGGTGGCGTGAAGTCATCGGCCGGGCCACAAACCCTGGCGGAATATGACTTTACAGATGCGCCAAAACTAGACCTTCTACTCCTTCCTGGAGGCATAGGCACCATTG
>QIGT01000183.1 GCA_003230835.1 Gammaproteobacteria bacterium | reverse complement strand
CGCGAGCGTAATAGCTTGTTACAGTCTGCCGGTTTCAGCGCAGCGTTTGCAGAAGGCAATCTAGATTCACAATCACACCAGGTTTTTTTAGCCGCTATTCAACAGCAGCTCGAACATCACGAGCCTTACCCAGCCATTGTTTTAGATGGCAAGATGAATATCAGCATGGTCAACCAGGCCACAGTAGATTTTTTCGGTCTGTTTGTAGATCCCTTCGAAGCGTTAGCGGCCATGGGTAACCCCACAGATTTCCAAATCCTTCGCCTTTGCTTACACGAGTTAGGTCTACAACCCTTTATAGTTAATTGGCAGGAACTCATCGCAAGTTTTCTCGGACGCGCGCGCCGAACCCTCCTGGCTAACCCTAAGCACCCAAACCTCGCTGCCTTCATAGAAGAAATACTCAATCACAAAGATGCCCCAGCAGATTGGCGTAAGGTGTGGTCTGCGCATTCAGCACCCGCCGTAGAAATGATCTTGCGCAAAGATGACCGGGAATACAGGCTATTCACAATGCTGGCTCACTTCGGCTCTCCCGCCGACATCACCCTGGAAGAAATATCCATCGAGTTGTTCTATCCCGCGACCCAAGCCACCAAGATTGCACTGCAAGCATTGGCACAAAAGCGCGCGCAACAACAGGCGACAAAACACTAAGCAGTGCCTAATATTCGTCTTTACAGGTGACACCAGAGCAACAACAGATGATAGAACTCGAACGCCATGAAGACATTTTCACCCTAACCATGGATGCGGGGGAAAACCGCTGGAATACAACCTTCGTTCGGGAGATGGCAAAAGCACTAGACGAAGTTGAGGCTTCATCCGGACCTGCCGCCCTCATCACAACATCGTCCAGCGAAAAATTCTTTTCCAACGGTTTAGACCTTGACTGGACTCAAGCACCTGACAAGTACCCTGAAGCTGGTGACCGTAACGTCTTTGGCGCGGAATTCATGCAACTCATGGGGCGCCTGATCACACTCCCTATACCTTCCATCGCTGCCATAAACGGGCACGCGTTCGGCGCAGGCTTCATGTGTGCCCTTTGTCATGACCAGCGCATCATGCGCAGCGACCGAGGTTTCATTTGCGCCAACGAAATGCAGTTAGGCATACGTATTCCACTGCCTGAACTGGCTTTATTTCGACACAAGCTACCCATGAATACATTCTTTGAAACCGTGCAACTGGCACGTCGATGGACAGGAATTGATGCGCTAAACGCCGGTATCGTGCAACAAGTTGCAGATAGAGATGCCCTTATGCAGCAAGCCCAAACAAGGGCCAAGGAACTAGCGCCGCTGGCGGCAAATCGTGAAAACTACGGTGGTCAAAAAGAGGCTTTGTACGGCGAAAATGCAATCATCAACAATCTACATGGCCCAGCTTATATGCTGGGTAATTCGCAAAAATACAACTAAAGTTACAAATGCTTATTGAGGAAGCTGTCCAATGCTTGCAAATATTCAGTTCGATGAGATTGCAGACTAAAAAAATGATCGCCGTTAGCCTGCTCAATGTACTCTACCGGTTTGCCTACTTCGCGCAAAGCGGCCACAAAACTGCGCGACTGCTCGATCATGACACTGCGGTCAACATCTCCATGTACAATCAATAACGGCACACCTATTTTTTCTACTTGGTCAAAGGGGGAATTCGCCTTGCGTAGTTTGCCACTTTGAATCTTCGCCGCAGGAATCGAACCAAAATCAAAGTTACGCCAGCGTAAAGCCATCTCATCCAAGTCTGTAACCCCGGCAAAAGACACCGCACATTTAAAACGCTCGGCAGTTTTAAATGCCGCCACCAACGCAGCATAGCCACCGTAACTACCGCCAGCTATGCACACCCTTTGTGGGTCGGCGTAGCCTTGTGCGATCATCCAATCAAGACCATCGATCAGATCGTCTTGCATTTTCATCCCCCACTGCTCAAACCCAGCACCCATGAACGCATCGCCGTAGCCAGAGCTGCCGCGAAAATTTGGCTTGAGTACCGCATAGCCATTGTTCACCAAATACTGAGTGATGAAATATTGATTCCCCGTAGTGCGAACATAGGGGCCACCATGGGGTCGTATCACCAGCGGATAGGGGCCCTGATCTTTAGGGCCGGGCAAGGCGATGTAGGCGGGCACAGCCATACCATCACGCGCTGGGTAACGAATGGCTTCAAACTCAACCGGCGGACCTTGATGCCACTGGGCGAGTTTCAGCAAGGAGCGGTCTTGCATGCCATAAACGTAGTAGGCCGGGTCGGTACCATTACCCTCGGTATACAAGGCTATGGTGGATAAGGTGTTGTCGATAGAAACAATTCTAATCTGGCTCGGCGCACCTGGAATTGCACCTCTAACATCTTCAATACGCTGACCAAGTTGCTTATCAAACCACTCCACTACATAAGCATCGGCATAATATTCTGCCAGCAAAGGCGCCTTTGTTTGCGGATGCAACAACAAGCCATCCATATCATATTGGCGATGATTCAACAGCGTTTCCACCACCGTTGCGTCGGCCAAATTGATGCGGTGAATGCCTAGCGTATTTGCGCCATTGTTGGCTCGAACCCATAGGCTTTGCCCATCCGCAGCCACCGCCAACGGAGTGGGCTCGCGGATAGCCATACCCAGATGACTCGCGTCAATTTGTTTCAATCTATTGTTTTTAATATTGAAAGCAATCCCTTCACCGGATGATTTCAGTCGACCTACGGCAAATCGCAGCTCGCCTTGGTCGTCTGCATACCACCGTAATACCGACGCACTGAAGCGGCGAATTCTTTTCATGCGGTTGTTATAAATATTGACTCGATACACCGAAGGGCGCGTACGGTCCTCACGCGATATTTGCATGAGGATATGTTCTGGCTCGTCCTTCATCCAACTGACCACATGGTCTTGAGTGATCGCATTCCACTCTATGTCTTCGCGAGCATTAGTGATCGCCTCAGGGATGAGTTGCAATACGTTGCCGCCATCTATATCCACTGCAAGAAGCTTTGTCATGGTTGTGCGACCATCGCGATACCAGCGAGCGCGTGCGGAGATTTGCCCCGCTCTGCGTTGCACATAACTGCGAATCGAGCACACCACACGCGTATCGTTGGCAAAACGACACCAGTTGAAGAGGAAATTATGCGGGTCTGCCGCCATCACAAGTTTAGATTCGCCGGTCTTTAGATCTAAGACCACGGCATGGTAGGTATCAAACAGGGCTTTCAACACAACGGCTTTCGACCCATCTGGAGACAGCGACACCTGGCTGATGGCCGGCAGTTTCGCAAAAACTTCGACCGGTATTTTCTGCTGCGCTTGCAGAACCTGCGAGCCCAAAATCAATACGCCACTTAGCAACAGCGCTATCGAATTTTTGTTACTTTTGCCCCTCAACCACACAATCCCTCCTTGGCGCCTTGTTGTAGCGTATCTATCGAATCACCCTACCAAGCATGAAGCTTGACGGGCATACTTGAATAAC
>QIGT01000325.1 GCA_003230835.1 Gammaproteobacteria bacterium | reverse complement strand
TAAAAGAAGCGGGGCTACCCATTGAACTCGAACTGCGCGATGAAGCCTGGGGACAACGCCATTTCCTCACTCAAGATCCGAACGGGGTTCTCATCGATGTCATACGGGTAACGGAGCCAACCGGGGAATACCAGTAGCAAATCAGGGATACAAAGCATCGGGATTGACCCGCGATCTAAAACTGAGGCTACGATGTTTTTCTGTGTAGAACGGGTATTGAGCTGACAATGGTGTTGGATGAGAAGAGTAGACACCTTGCCGATTTCTCAGCCTAATTGCTGTTTCCTGGCTTGTCTTCTGATGAGTTTCGATGCGCTCTTTGATGGTAAGCATTCCAGTGACTGTCAGATCGAACCCATGCTCGTCGTGTGAGGCGGGAAAAATATTTATGCTATAGCTTGTAACTTCATCGCCATGTAAAAAGAAGACTAGGCGATCCCTCCGATAGAAATGAATTTCGGATCTCCGCCTCAACGCACCATAGCTAAGACGAGCACGACCGGCCTCTATCACGCTGTAGTCTTCTCTCAAAATTTCGTAGCGCTCGTTACGCCAGAACACCAGGTACTTTGAATCAAAGGGGAAAGGTTCTGGGTTATCTACGATATCCTACACGCCGAAGATTCTGCGCTGATCTTCGAAGGGAGCAGAACTTATTGGTAGGTTCTGCTGATCAAGTATCAACCACTCCAAAAGATTTTCTTCGCGCGGCAACGTGCCATATCTATGGCAGCTCTCTAGCTCAACGGCATCCCATGCCACCCAAAGCACTAAGCCTATGGACCCATAAAGCACCTGAGAACCGGTCAGCATCCAGATTTCACTCACGTTCAGCCGGTTGCACTCCAACCGCGATGACACCCAGCACGCGATGGACCACCAAACGAACAGAAGTAAGGCAAAGATAAGGCTTCCGTAGAGCGGCGGCGAATTACCATCGCTTTGCCACCAGATTTCGTACATCCAGTTGTTGGGGTACGCGACAAGAATCAGGATCAACAATATTCCGAATAACATCCCGAAGCAGAGACTCGTTATCAGAAGAGATCTAATGCTGGGTCGTACGTTATCCACATGGTCAGTTTAGCAGGAGCAACTGTCGAACCGCCTGCAGATTTGCCGTGCTCGTCAAAGCCGACCCAGGCGGCAAATCAAGAACTTGGCTATGTTGTTTATGGATACTCGATATCCGTGATGCACAAAAAGGCTGTTCCTCCGGACCAGCGCACTGCTGTTGGGAGATGATCGAGGAATAGGCTCATCGTAGATTCGTCAAAATACATCTGCCGGTTGATGCATCAGTATTTTCTGCACTTCGCAAACCTTAAGCGAGACCTGCCCAGAAAAAACCTTCAGCTGGCCAAATTTATCGAAGAACTACCTGGGGTAATATTGTGCGTTCAGATGGCGTACCTTTGTAGTCCTTTCCACGTAACCATTCTCAACGAGGCCAGCTCAATCATGAACTCGATCGCAAGAAACGTTCTGGCTGTGATTGCCGGTATCGTAGTTGGCAGCCTGGTGAATATGGCGTTGGTCAATATTGGCCCCTACCTAATTGCACTTCCCGAAGGCGCTGACATATCCACCATGGATGGCCTCCGGGACAGCATGAAGTTATTTGCTCCTCTGAACTTTCTTTTCCCATTCCTGGCACATGCACTCGGAACGGTTAGCGGTGCGATCGTCGCCGCCAAGGTCGCAGCCAGTCATAAGATGAAAATTGCGCTTGGTATCGGAGCCTATTTCCTGGTTGGCGGTGCAATAATGGTCAACATGCTCGGTGGTCCCATGTGGTTTAACATAGTTGATCTTCTGTTGGCATATATTCCAATGGGATATCTTGGAGGGATTGTTGCTCGCGGGAAAAGGCTCAGGCCTTATGAGAAATACTGATCAAATTGGTACCCTAGACGATACATCGAGGTAGTGTTCGGGCGTGCTACTGGGCCTCAAAGAAGCAAAAAGACTATCAGTTAGGCGTGCATCTTAAGGTGGTTTCCAACAGGTGTTTCCGGGGAATCTCTATGCGCGAACTTGCTTTGCGAAATCGGTTAAACCGGCGGCAGACGCACCACAAAATCCCCCTCTTCCGATTATTGAGTCAGACTTATGCAATGAGCGCCTGGCGCAAGCTGTAGTCGATCGGCGTTTGCCCTTTGGGTCGGATGCGGTTTACGGCTGCCAGGATGTCTTTGGCCAAGTCTGAAGAAGCAAAGGGAACAACAAGTTCAGAGTCGCGACAGTCACTTATAGTTCTGTGGCCATAAACGCGTAACGCCACTTCTCTGTTCTCGATCTGGGTCTCGACATTACTGGCCAGCGCGTTGCGTGCTGCCTCGTATTTTCTTTGCCCATTGTCCAGCTCACCCCACATGGAATTGGAAACCTCGTAAATGAAATAGATCAGTAGCTTGTTGGTGGCCCTACCGCGGATGTAACCACTAAAAGACCTGCGGCAAAAGCTGTGAGGATCAATTGTTTCATAAGATCAAATTTCGTCGAGGTCTGCAGATTGTTTCGGGGTTGAGTCTGTTGATCGCGAAGATGGATCACCATTAGGGCAGGTGTACTAGGGTCGTCGGGCAAGGCGATTGGCTGGCTGGGAGCCCCTCTCGAAGTTGGTATATCATCCGTAAGCCAGAATTGTGATTGGTGCAAGCTAATTGGTTGCGTACTTGGTTGAATAGCTGGCTGCATGTTGAGGTTAAGGAACAACCGGATGAGCGCCTTTGAAGAATTGATGGCGATACGTGATTTGCCCGGGCCCCCTGAAGCGATCAAAGTCTCTGGGGTAGATCCGGTGCTTGCCACAGAATTTACGCTCGGCAGAACAACCGCCGAGATTCTGCTCGCCGTGGGTGTTGCCGTTAACGATTTATGGGAGATGCAAACAGGGCAACGCCAGGGTTTGCAGATTTCGGTCGAACACGCCGCCGCCGCGTTACGCAGCTACATGTATTTGCAGGTTGATGACCCGGAACTCAAGGCAGAGTTTATGCAACAGGTTGGCAGGCAGGCAATCTCGACACCACATCAAACGAAAGATGGCAGATACTTGCTGCCACACATGGGCCTACCGCACCTTGCGCAGAAGATACTGCAAATCCTTGAGTGCAAATACGAACTGGATTCTGTTGTTGCTGCCGTTGCCCGATGGGACGCGCTTGAACTGGAGAATGCCATTGCTGAGGTCGGAGCTTGCGGGGCAATGGTGCGCAGCGAGGGTGAGTGGTTGCAGCACCCGCAAGGTCGAACGTTGCAAGCTTTGCCGGTCATAGAAATCACTAAGGTTGCTGATAGCGCGCCAGAACCCGTAACGCAGAACTCTGTAGGCCGGCCGCTGAGTGGTCTGCGCGTGCTCGATCTCACTCGAATTCTTGCAGGCCCAACCTGCGCCAGGACGCTTGCTGAACATGGGGCCGATGTCTTGATGGTCACGGCGGCGGCCTTACCGCAGACGCGCTACTTTGTGGCCGACACTAG
>QIGT01000088.1 GCA_003230835.1 Gammaproteobacteria bacterium | reverse complement strand
AGGCAGACATGATGTTACCGGTGAGACACAACACCGGCGCATTGCAACCGGCAGCCGTGCAGAGTGCGGCTGATGCATTCAACACACCTGGCCCTGGCACCACTACGAAGGTGCCGGGTTTACCCGTTGATTGGGCATAGCCGAACGCCATGTAGGCCGCACCTTGTTCGTGGCGCGGCACGATCAGTTCGAACCCAGGTATTGTGTTCATCGCCTCGAACAGCGGGTAAATCTGCGCACCCGGCAAGCCGAAGGCTGTTGTTACGCCATTTGCGGCCGCAGCACGCAGCATGGCTTCGCCCCCTGACATGGTGGCATTTTCTGCGGAAGTGGCGGAAATATTAGTGGTCAAAATTTAACGTCCATTCGATATCACGGGCTGCGCAATATCTTACGGGACGCCGAGCGCGCCTGCTATTGCGGGTCTAATCGAATCGCTATCGATCCTTCTCGGCCGCCGACTAACAGGCTGATAAAGCTGTCTGACAGCCCGTACTTGTCGCGCATCAACTCGTTGATCGCGGCGCTCCTATCCGCAACGGCTACGGCGTGATAGGAAACCGCAACTCCAGCCCTCTCGATCGTGACGGAGTCGCTGGCTAAAAGACGCCCTGACCAACCGGAACCACCCGCCTGGGTACGCAACCATTGGCTATCCTCGTAGTCAACGATCCAGAGCCTGGTTTCGGCAGCCTCGCCTGCTGCGTCTTTTGTGGTCAACACCACAACCTCGCCAATTTCTGAGGCCACAATCTGCGCGACAAAGATTGCCGCGACGAATGCCAATACTCCACCCAGGATCTGCAATATTATCTTCTTCATCTTAGTTTCCTTTGGGATGACCCCATTAGATTCGCTAGTTCCCAGTATGGCTGGGTTCGTGGAATGCGTCGCTGAGAAATTTGCCCACTCCGTCCAGGGCTGCTTGCGGAAGCAATCCTGGGAACGCCTGGAATACGTGAATCATCTCCGGCGACCACCCGCCGAGTCGCGGATGAAAGTAAACGGACAGCTATCGCCGCCATCAGCTAGTGTTGTCTCCCTTTGAAAAATAACACCATGCTTTGCCGCTGAGATAGCCTCTGTCCAGTTCATGTCCCAAGCGCAGAACAAGGGGGTTAGTTCTTTCGCTTCGTTTTTGACGAAAAAATCGTGGTACCAGCAAGTTGATATACGCATCGTGAATTGTTCTTCCTCGCTCCCTTCAGTGGAAAACTCGAACACATCGCCGTACATCGGTGGAATTCGGGTTTTTGTGTAGTTGACGAGCGTAGTCATGGGGTCACGCGAAAACAACAGCATTGCGCGTGTGGAGTTGCGAATTATCCAGCTGTTCGGCGCGCGCAATGCGGCACCAAGTACTTTGAGCAGCATGTTTTGGTCATCTACCTGGGTCTTCAGAGTCCGATAAGCCGCTAACATCAAACAGCCAATCTCTTGATGTTGCTTTGCGGCTCCGTCTGTCTGCTCAACCGAATTTTCCTTTATTAGGCTTTCAAATTGGGCCAACACGGCCGGTTCGTAGACTTTGCGGTTCAGTATTCCCTGAGCTTTAAGTTCTCTCCAGAGTGCGGCTAAAAACTGTCTTTTCAACCCAACCTCCTTCGTTGATGGCATAGGCTGCTGGACCTAAAATAGGCCATCAACCGGGACCATTGGCCGACGTCAACTCTTGTGAGTAGTCTTTCTGCGTTCTTGAATAGACAAAACAATCAGCGGGATCTCCTTCGCCAAAACCGCAACTACGTAGTACACCCTCGCGAACGAACCCACACCTCTCAGCCACTTTCCAAGAAGCGGTGTTCCAGACCTCAATGATCAACTGTTGCCGATAGAAATTTGACTTTGTGGAGAATAGAAAATCAGAGAACAGTCGCAACGCTTGTGCCGCGTATCCCTTACGACGATCATCAGGATTGTGCACAAGGTATCCGATCTCTAACCCGTGAATACAGGGTGCAGACCTGTAGTACTGGAGCGTGCCAATCATTCGTTGCGTCGAATTCTCAACAATCGCGACAGCCCCGCTCTCCTTACGCCACATGGCCGTTTCAGCGTAAATCTGAGCTAACCGTTTAGTATCAGAATGGGGCTCAGCGATGGATACGGAGAATTCGAACTTCGAAATCATTCCAAAGTCGCAAGGAGCGATCTTTCGAATGGAGATTGACGTACCGGTGGCAAGGCTGTCTGTGCTCATTGTCACTTCCAATTACCAGAGCGAGATTGTACTGATTTAGCGGGCTTTTCAAATCGTTAGGATTGCGTACATCTCGAAAAATTTGTTGTCTGGCTCAGCAGCCAGGCTGCGGTCGGTCACAAGCCGTCATTCAGCTTGCATGATAATATCTCTTCTCCATGGATTGGTTGAGGTAATAGATTGGGTAAAGTGCTGATGTTCGACCTAGGCGGTGTCCTTGTCCTGAACGACATGTTCGACGAGTTACCGAAGTTGACCAGAGATAATGTTGGCGATGACGCGCTCAAGGCCATATGGCTGCAAAGCTCAGCTGTTAGAAATTTTGAGCTGGGTACATGTTCTCCTGAGAAATTTGCCGCTTCAATGGTCGAAGAATTTCGATTATTCACTACCCCAAACGAATTCTTGAGTGCTTTCTCTGGCTGGCCGAAGGGCTTTTACAGCGGCGTAGAAGAGCTTCTTGGTGACCTGCGCGCGCAATACACAACGGCGTGCTTAAGCAACTCTAACGAATTGCATTGGACTACCAACGTCACCTCGCACTTCGATTACGCCTACTCGTCGCATCTGTTGAATCGGATCAAGCCAGATGTGCAGGTCTTCGAATTTGTTACAACTGATATTGGCTGTAACCCTGGCGATATTGCATTTTTCGATGATTCGCAGCATCAATGTGGATGCTGCACTGGCATTCGGCTGGGAGGCACACCTTACAGTTGGGTTTGCGGAACTCAATCGTGTGCTTAGGAAAATAGGAGCCACCCCATAGTTGCTTTGGGCGCAAAACCAGCCAAGCGAATCAGGTCTGGTAAATTTGCGCCATCTCAATCTCTACCCCAGTTGGTGTCTCAAACAATTGTTCTGCGAATTCGAACATTTGCGGAGTGACTTCCAACGCAAAAGTGTCACCTCGGTCTAGGTTGCGCGCTGCAACGCGATCTCGCCGGATGGTTTGGGGGGCTGTCACAAATATGAGCTCGTATGGAATTTGGATCGATGCGGTTAGGTCAATGAACCTTTGCCGATCGCTGACGCGCATGAACCCGAGATCAAGCACAACGCTCATGTCTAGCGCCAACAGATCAACCGCGGTTGCCCAAATTTGCTCCTCGCATCGACGCACTCTTGTGAAAAGCCATTCGGGTGTTAGGTGGGTGGGTTGGTCTGCGCCGAACAATCGCACCATCCATTCATCAATCGAGAAGCGTACAGCGTTGGTTTCTTCGGCGAGCCTTCTTGAGACTGTAGTTTTACCAGCCCCTGAAGGGCCAAATACCAATTGTGCTTGCGTCATTTCACAAAGAATTTTCT
>QIGT01000228.1 GCA_003230835.1 Gammaproteobacteria bacterium | reverse complement strand
AAATCACTACTGGATTTGGTGTACCTTTGGCTGGTGAAGAGTTTGAAGGCTTTCCAAATGGCCTGGGTAAACCCGCTGCTGTTGACATTGACCTAAATGGAACGGTTGATTATGTTTATGCTGGAGACCGCCTCGGCAACCTTCATCGCTTCGATATAACTGATTCGAATCCTTCCAATTGGTCGACTACTCGAGTATTTCATGCAAGTTATACCGATGGTGGTACCACGATGTTGCAACCGATTCTCTCTCAACCCACAGTTGTCAGGCATCCTACAGAAGGTGGTTTGCTGATTACTTTTGGTACGGGTAGTTTTATCACCGAAGAAGATGGTGAAAATACTGATATCCAATCCATCTATACAATATGGGATGAGTTAGGTAACAATCCGCCCACAGCAAACGCGAATACAAAGTCCCAGCGTTTGGTTGAACAAACCATCACCAATGTGGTTGATGATTCAGGCACATTCCCGGTTACTCGACGTATTTTATCCAGTAATCCAGTTGATTATGAATCTGAGACCGGATCACCCGGTACCTACGGTTGGTACATTGATCTAGATATTGTGCGCGCGGCAACTGCAATTTCTGGCGCACCTAATTTGGATGGGAGTGGTTTAGCACCGCCTGCGCCACAATTTCCGGGTGAGAAAGCGATACGCCGCTTCTTATTCCGTGATGGTGTGTTGATCACAACCACGGTGTTGCCAGCAACCAATGAAACCGCTTGTTTTGGTGCACGCCCCGGCGCGATCTTGGTACTTGATGCGCTGACAGGTGGTAATCCTTCGGAAGCAATCATCGACTTCAATACCGATACCTATGTCGATGAAAACGACCTGCTTACGGTAGATGGTCAGACTTTCTCAGCCGGTTTGTTGTTTGACCAATCAGACCTGGATGGCGCCTTGGTTGACCTTTCAACCTTGGGTGGCAGTGGAGGTACTGATTTCTTATTCGTTTCAGGCGGTAACGATACAGTTTCGTATCGCATCCGCGATATTGATGACGATAAGACAGGTCGACTGTCTTGGACCCAGATAATAGAGGACTAACTAATGGCTAAACTAGATTCGATTACTAAATGGGTAACCATTGGGATGCTCTTTGTCATCAGCACGGTTAATGCGGCGCAGTACAATGCACCGCAAGCCGAAGGTGAAGGCGAGATACAATCATTGAACTTCGGTGCTAGCCAAATGGTGGTGAACGGGTACATCTATGATGTATCCGCCACTGTTCGTGTAGAGATAAGGGGTACTTTTGGTGCCTTTACTATGCTCGAAGAGGGCATGCTCATCGAGTTCGACTTCTTACGCTTCGATGATGGTGTTCGTCAAATTGTTACGGTGCGTGAAGTCGCTGCAGTAGAGGAGTATTAGCCCGCTATAGCGAACTTAGCTTTTCTAGCTGTTGTGTAAGGGCGGCCATGCGCCCTTGCAGATCGCTTAACTTATCTCGCTCTTTAGCAACCACGTCTGCCGGAGCTTTGGCCACAAAGCTTTCATTGGATAGTTTTTTATCAATTCTTTGATGATCTGCTGAAGCTCTATCGATCTCTTTTTGTAGCCTTATTTTTTCCACGCCGATATCAATCAGGCCCGCCAGCGGCACCATAACTTTTAGGTCTCCAACTAAGGCTAGGGCATTGGGTGGCGGCTCATCTGATTCAGCGAGCCAGGTAATGTTGTGTGCGTTGGCTAAGCGCGTGAGCATAATTTGTGCGTCTGCTGCGCGCTCTGAATCGGTAGGGGTGCCACCTTGAAAGTAAATTTCTATCTCTTGGCTAGGTTTTATGTTGGCTTCTCCGCGGATGGTGCGAATGCCGGTAATCACGCCTTTTAACCAGTCTACTTGCTCTTCAGCCTGGGTCGCTAGAGGGTAGTCCTCAGCAACCGGATAGCTTTGGGTCATGATGGTGTCATGGGAGCCGCTGAGACGGGGTGTGACTTGCTGCCAAAGTGTTTCGCTTATGAATGGAATCACCGGGTGGGCGATACGTAATAGTGCCTCTAATACTTCCAGCAACGTCTGGCGCGTGCCTGCCTTTTCTTCTTCGCTAAGGTCCTCGTCCCAAAGCCTGGCTTTGGCAAACTCCAGATACCAATCGCAGTACTGGTGCCAAGCGAATTCGTATATGCCGTTGGCAAACATGTCAAACCGATAAGTTTCAAGTGCAAAGTTTGCGTCGTTTATTAGTCGATGAAGCTTGCTCAGTATCCACTCATCTACCACCGAGCGTATTGGCGTTGCGGTGATAGTGCTATTTTCGGTGTTCATTAAAACGAACTTAGTGGCATTCCATAACTTGTTACAAAAGTTCCGGTAGCCATCGATTCGGTTTAAGTCGAAGCGTACGTCGCGTCCGGTTGTGGCAAGGGCACAGAAGGTAAAACGCATCGCATCGGTGCCGTAGGAGGGAATGCCTTGTGGAAATTCTTTCTTGGTTGCCTTTTCGATACGAGCAGCCATTTTGGGTTGAGTTAGATTGGCTGTACGTTTTTCTACCAACGATTGCAGATCGATACCGTCTATGAAATCTAATGGGTCTAAGCCGTTGCCCTTTGTCTTGGACATTTTCTGACCGTCTGCATCCCTGATGAGTCCATGGATGTATATTGTCTTGAATGGGATTTTGTCGGTGAAGTGAAGGGTCATCATGATCATGCGGGCCACCCAAAAAAATATGATGTCGTGACCAGTGATGAGTGTATTGGAGGGTAAAAATTGTTCTAACTCTGGGGTTTGTTGCGGCCATCCTAAGGTAGCGAAAGGCCATAGCGCAGATGAGAACCATGTTTCTAGCACGTCGCTTTCTTGGCGCAGAACAATGTCGTCGGCCAATTTGTACTTCTTTCGAACCGCGCCTTCGTTGGCGGCAACATAAATGTTGTCTTGTTCATCATAGAAGGCAGGTATCTGGTGTCCCCACCATTGTTGTCTGCTGATACACCAATCTTGAATGTCGCGCATCCAGGAAAAGTAAACGTTCTCATACTGCTTGGGCACAAATTCAATGTCACCGTTTTCTACCGCTTTGATGGCTGGGCCAGCTAACGGTTCGATCTTCACAAACCATTGATCCGTAAGTAAGGGTTCGATAATGGCGCCAGATCGATCGCCGCGGGGCACCATAAGCTGGTGATCTTTGACCTGGGCTAAAAGTCCTAAGGTGTCTAGGTCTGCAACGACACGTTTGCGTGCTTGTTCACGGCTTAGACCCTGGTAAGTAGCAGGCGCATTTTTGTTGATACTTGCGTCTAAGTTAAAGATGTTGATTTGCTCGAGGTTGTGCCTTTGTCCTACTTGGTTGTCGTTGAAGTCATGAGCAGGCGTGATTTTCACGCAGCCGGTTCCAAATTCGAGTTCTACATAGGTGTCGGCGATAATTGGAATCTTGCGGTCTACCAGTGGAAGGTTAACAAAGCCGCCAACCAAATGAGCGTAACGCGGGTCATCTGGATGAACCGCCACCGCGCTATCCCCAAGCATGGTTTCAGGGCGAGTGGTGGCAACG
>QIGT01000027.1 GCA_003230835.1 Gammaproteobacteria bacterium | reverse complement strand
CATGAGTGAGGAGCCGGGAAGCATCGTCAATAAAAGCAATCAGAAAGGTCTTGCGCCACTTGCCATCAGCCTGTTTGATGGATGCATATTCCGGCCCAATCTGAACACTGATTCTGGTTCAATCTGAACACCCATTCCGGTTTAATTTGAACACTGATTCTGGTTTTATTTGAACACTTTTCCGGTTTTTCCGGAATCGGTGTTCATATTCCCGGAATCGGTGTTCAGATAAAACCAGAATACCTTTCAACGCATTGTTTTATCAATAATTTGCTACTCTTCTTCACTTTTGGGAGAAGAGCATGGCAAGAGTAAGGATTACAATGCGAAAAATTAGAGAAGTTTTACGACTACGGCTGGCTGCTGGTTTGTCCATCCGCCAGATCAATGCCAGCACCAAGGTGAGTATTGGCTCCATCCAGAAGTTGCTGAGCCAAGCGGTTACACTTAAATTAAGCTGGCCACTGCCGGATGATTTAAATGATGTGCAGCTGGCGCGGTTGTTTTATCCGGGTGCCGATACCCGTTCATCTAGCCGTTTCCAGGTGCCGGACTGGCCTGTGGTACACCAGGAGTTAAAGCGCAAGGGTATGACCAAGTTATTGCTGTGGGAGGAATACACCCAGCAATATCCGAACCGTTGCCACAGTTACTCGCAGTTCTGTGATCGCTACCGTCATTGGCGTGGCTTACAGAAGCGTTCTATGCGCCAATCCCACCGCGCCGGTGAGAAGTGCTTTGTTGATTACTGCGGTCAAACCGTGCCCATCATTGATGCAACCACCGGCGAGTTCCATACCGCCGAGGTCTTTGTGGCGGTGTTGGGGGCATCCAATAAAACCTTTGCTGAAGCCACCTGGTCACAGCAGTTGCCAGACTGGCTGGGTAGTCATGTGCGAATGTTCGAGTACTTTGGTGGCTGTACAACGATGGTAGTGCCGGATAACTTAAAAAGTGGTGTTACTCGTGCCTGCCGGTATGACCCTGATATCAACCCCAGCTATCAGCAGTGGGCTGAGCATTACCAAGTTGCGGTGGTACCAGCGCGACCGTATAAACCAAAAGATAAAGCCAAGGCTGAGGTTGGGGTGCAGATCGTTGAGCGCTGGATATTGGCACGCTTGCGCCATCACAGCTTCTTCTCATTGGCGGAGCTGAACCAATGTATTGCGACCTTACTGGAGGACCTGAACCAAAAACCGTTCAAGCAGTTGCCGGGCAACCGCCAACAGGCCTTCGAGCAGTTGGATAAGCCGGTACTTCGGTCACTACCTCGGCATCCTTATCGCTATGTTGAGATCAAGACTGTGAAGGTCAATATCGATTATCACGTGCAGCATCGTCAGCACCATTACTCGGTACCGCATCAGTATGTGGGTGAAAAGCTGGAACTGCATGTGAGTGAGTCCCTGGTCACAATTTATTATGGTCAACAGCTTGTTGCCACACATGTTCGTTCCCGGCGGCCGGGAATAACCAGTGAAGCTGGACATATGCCGACCCGGCACCGCAAGCATATGCAGTGGACACCGGGTCGTCTAAAAAGCTGGGCACGGGATATCGGGCCTGAAGTTCTTCGGTGGGTGGAGGGGCAACTTAAATCCAGAACCCATCCGGAGCAGGCGTACCGCGTCTGTCTGGGCTTGTTAAACCTCAGTCGCGAGTATCCGGCACAACGGCTGGATGCGGCTTGCAAGATCGCTAATGCTGCCAGCTTGACTCGATTAAAGCAGATCAAGTCGACCCTTAAAAGCAACCGTGACCGCCTACCAGAACAGCTTGAACTGCAGGCAGAGCTACCCCAACAGCATGAAAACATCCGCGGACCGCGCAACTATCACTAGGAAAAGACACTATGACAACACAAACCCTGGCGCAGCTGCGCCAACTTAAACTCGGTGGTATGGCCGCCGCCTTACAAACCCAGCTGGAACAGGTCGGCACATATGAAGGCCTGCCCTTTGTTGAGCGCCTCAGCCTGCTGGTTGAACATGAAGCGATGATGCGCGAACAGCGCCGACAAGAACGCTTTATCCGCCAGGCCCGCTTTAGACTGAGCGCCAGCGTGGCTGAGATCGACTATCAACACCCGCGCAACATCAAGCAATCCCAGATCGCACAATTGGCACAAAGTGACTGGATCAACCGAGCGCAGAACCTGTTGATTACCGGCCCTTGTGGTAGCGGCAAGACCTATCTTGCCTGTGCGCTGGGTCACAATGGCTGCATGCTAGGCTACAGCGTTCGCTACTTCCGGTTATCACGCCTGTTACTGGAACTAACTCAGGCCAAAGCGGATGGTACCTATCACAAAAAGCTCAAATTACTCGCAAGGATCCAGTTGATGATCATCGATGACTGGGGACTGGAGGCATTAAAACCTGCACATCGAAATGATCTTATGGAAATCATGGATGACCGTCACGGCCACACATCTACGGTAGTCATCAGTCAGTTGCCAACCGATAAATGGTACGCCAGCATCGGTGATAACACGCTCGCTGATGCCATCCTGGATCGATTAATGCACAACTCACACCGGCTAAAACTGAAAGGAGAATCCATGCGGAAATTAATGGGAGGAGTTGACCAATATGAACACTTGAGTTAAAAAGAGACTTCGGAATGCGTTGAGACATCAGGTGTTCAAATAAAACCGGAATCGGTGTTCAAATTAACCGGAATATGCAAGAGTGCGGAAAGGACACATAACGCCAATGAGGATGGCGTTATGTGCGATTGTAATATACATCTGTCAGTTCTTTAGGGTGATATTCTCCCGCTATAACCGCTTTGATACGTGAAACTCGCTCTTTGTTTTTTCCAGGCGCCTCCAATACACTAAATTGGTTTGGCCCAATCAGCATTGCAACCAATGATAAGTATTCATCATCGGTTAGCTGAGTCACAGGTTTTCCATAGTAAACTTGTGATGACTTGGAAAATCCATATATTCTCTGTCCTTTCAGATTCCCCATATATACAGAGTTTATGAATATTTCTAATTGTTCATCTTTATTTAGTCGTTTATTAACGATAAACCTTGCTATCAAAGACTGCTTGTACTTGCTAACTCCGGGCTTGAATTCATTGAAATATAGTTTTTTTACAATTGATTGAGAAATAGTCGTTAAACCCGCCCCAGGAGTTGATAGATCTATTCCTTCATGTTCATAAAATTTAGGGTCTTGTATTGCCAGCAACCAATCGACTTGCTTCTGGGTCAATTCTTCTCTTTTTATGGTAATTGGTAATCTTTCTCCTGCATATACACGCCATTCCCTTTTTTTATAATCATTCAGGATTACTTCTTCGGTATAAACCCTTGCCTGATAGACAACACTTACTGAGTAAACAAAAAGACTTACCAGCAAGAAAATAATTACTAACACTGACCTCTTTAACATAAATATTTCTCAGTATCTCTCAAGCACATAACGTCGCAAATCACCGGCACATTGGAGCAACGGGAGGCTTGTGGCATTCGCCACAAACGAGCGTTGCGGAAATGTGTCCGAGTGAAT
>QIGT01000525.1 GCA_003230835.1 Gammaproteobacteria bacterium | reverse complement strand
GGTCGCGGTCATGTGAACATCGGGGTGGCTCGCTGGCACAGCAGCAAACGGACTTGCGCCCCACATAATATGAGGTTGCTGAATCGCAAACCGACGCAAGATGGGGGCTGTGTGTATCTCCCCATCAAGATACTCGAGAATATAGTCGGAGACGTGATCTCCGAGATCGTTTCCATCGACCGCAAAATCGGCCAGGCTCTCTTGGTAACGACTTACCCGATCTTCAACCACGTGTAAAAAAACGATGTAAGTCGCCTTTACTGCGCCCAGATCAATATGGACCGAATCTTCTGCGAGCAGCACAGCGTTTAGTTGATTCGGTTCGCCCAGCTCAAATGGAATGCCTAGAATGGATTGTTTCCCATACGTCTCTCCCATTTTTCTATCTTGCTTGGAAAAGCCTTCCAGCGTTGCAGCATCGACGTTAAATTGCCTCGCAAAAGAAACTGGAGTGAAATGCTGGGACGGGGGGATTTTCAAGCTGGAATTCCGTTACGTTTGACCTGAGAATACGATATGTCAAAAACTAATCTAACTACAGCAACTTCTGCATTGTGGCTGACATCTTGAAAACTCACTGAGACCATCCGACATGTATATTCCGACACATTTTGAACAACCGAACCTCGACGAGGTACACCGTCTCATCCAGCAGAATCCATTGGCTGTTTTGGTCAATCACAATGGCAAGACTCTGAATGCCACGCACCTGCCTTTGCATTTTAGTCCAACAGAGAATGCCCACGGCGTACTGCGTGGACATGTCGCAAAAGCGAATCCGATGTGGCAAGAGCTTAGCCTCGAAAAACCCGTTCTGGTCCTTTTTCAGGGGCCAGAGGTTTACATCACGCCCAATTGGTATCCTTCAAAACAACGCAACGGAAAAGTAGTGCCCACATGGAACTACGCTACTGTACATATGCACGCCCAGGTTTCTATTACTCAGGACAGCACAAGCCTGCGCACTCATCTTGAACATCTTGTTAGCCAGAACGAAGCACCGTTTGAGCAACCTTGGTCAATCAGCGATGCGCCGGCTGATTACATCAACAACCTGATAAACCACATTGTTGGAATCGAGCTAATTGTTACGGACATCGAAGCCAAATGGAAAGCGAGTCAGAATCAACCCGCCGAGAATTCGCAGGGGGTGCTCGATGGACTGAACTCTTCTGGTAGTTGCCCACAAATGGCCAAAATTATCGAAGAAACCCGTAAGCGATAGCCGCTAGAATACATCGGGGGGTGTCTGATCTTCGTTTGGCGGACCCTTCAGTTCCACTCGATTACCATCAGGATCTTTGATGTAAATCGCCGGGCCAAATCCATCCGCACCGAGCAGTGATATGGGTAAGGGTTGCGCCTCGATATCCTGTGATGCGCAAAAATCAAGAATGTTCTGCTGATTGAAAGGCTCGATACGTACTGCAAAATGATCGAGGTTGCGGCCATCTTTGCTAGGTGCTGCCCCCGCATCGCCCATTTTCCCAACCATGCCATTGACATCGACGATATCGATCATCGAATGCCCGAGACGCAGTTGTACCATCCCCATTTTGTCGCGAAGGTCTCGTTGGATCGTACACCCAATTAACTCATAGAAACTCACGAGTTTTTCGATGTTGTTAGTGCGCAAAACTAGATGGTCGAGTCGTTCGATTTCAAAAGGGCGTGGTTTGGTGGTCATGACAATTCTTCTGCGTGGGGTTGCCGTCTCATGGGTTGCTCATGGGTTATATGGAGAGGCTTTTTGATCTCTCCAGGTGCCAACGTGAGCGTGGCTGACAACAAGTTGTTCCACCTCGAAGGTGATCACCCGGTTAGCGCCAGGATGTCTTTTCGGATCGACATCGTCGCTTACTGTGGCGCTTCCCGTTAGATGCAGCGTTCTGCCAGAAGAGAAATTGATGTCGGTAAGCGCCAGCCGAGGATCGACCCTGAGGTTGCCAAGCGTGTTGAACATACCGTTCCCCGTGTAGTCAGGTATCTCGAGACTCGTTTCTCCAAGAACTCGCAAGAACCCGGGGTTACCGCCACGGTGGGTTACGTCTGCGCCGTGGTCGGGATAGAAACTGGCCAGAAAGACGGTGTCGCTTTGGCTCAGTTGCGCACGGTCGGCCATGCTCAGAATGCGTGAATTGGTTGCCGATGCCAGCTCGGCAGAACAGGTTTGAGGCTCGTGGCTGCGTTGATAAATGTACTTGGGGCAAAGGCCAAAGTACCGGGTAAGTGAATACAGAATTTGTCCGTCTGCGCAAACTTCGGCTCGACCCATCGACTTGGCCCGCCGTCGTATGCTCGGATCAAAAAACAGGACTCCGAGTTGATCGTTTTGATTAAGATTGGCCAGGAGAGGATCGCCGTTGTCTGGCGGGCAGACGATGGAGACGACTGAGGAGGCCTTTACAGTGAACAGCTGGGTGCCGGCCGTGAAAAATGCCGAGGCCCACGGCCTGCCGGCTTGGTCGATGGTTGCCGCCGCAGCAAACGTGCAGCCCTCAACAAAATTCGCCTCTTTGTCTTTGAAATCTGGCGCAAGTGTACGAGCAGCCCACCGCTCGTATTGGGCCGGGTCACTGCCAGAGGCCACTTGGACCTCTACTTCTCCCGGATGAAAATATCGCGGCTCTTGCACCTTGTGTTCCTCTAACTCTAGTTGCTCGTGATGGGTTGAGGTGGTTGTTCCCGCGGCAGGCTGACATGCAGCACTATATACGCAACGAGGGCTGACAATATCGACCCCACCAGAACGCCTAGCCGATCGCTTCCAGAATAGTCACTACCGCCTGGCTCGAAAGCCAGCCCGGCGATGAATAAACTCATCGTGAAACCAATGCCACAGGCAAATGCAACCCCGGTTAACTGCAACCAGGTCATCCCTTGGGGCAACTTGGTAAAACGCAGCGCAACCGCAAATCCCACAAACCCCAGAATACCCAATGGCTTGCCAACTAGCAGTCCGAAGACCACGCCTAAGGTTACTGGATGCATTAGATCACTGAAAGATATTCCTGACAGGGACAGACCGGCATTGGCAAAGGCGAAAATGGGCAGGATTGCAAACGCAACTGGGCTATGAAGATCAGTCTCAAGTTCTTTCAACGGTGATTCCCCCTGTGCATCACGCATCGGGATGCACAGAGCGATCAGGACACCCGCCAAGGTTGCGTGAACTCCTGATTTTAACACCGCTATCCACAACACGATGCCCAACAATATGTAGCCTGAAACACGGGTAACGCCCATGCGATTCATCAACACCGCGCCTGCGAGTGCGGCAACGCCGATAAGTAGAGCGCTCACAGACAGATTCCCGGAATAGAATACGGCGATGACAACAATCGCCGCGAGGTCGTCGAATATGGCCAAGGTTAGTAAAAAAACTTTGAGCATGGTCGGCACGCGACTACCAAAGACACTCAACAAAGCCAACGCAAATGCGATGTCTGTTGCCATGGGAATCGCCCAGCCATCTAATGCACCGGTCTCGCCCCAGTTCATCCAGACATAAATGGCGGCGGGCACGATCATGCCACCAAG
>QIGT01000520.1 GCA_003230835.1 Gammaproteobacteria bacterium | reverse complement strand
GAGCGCGGACGTTGAGAGCGTACATTCTTCGTCCGTTTGGGGTGCTGCAACCGGCAGTTCACAACCAGTAGCCGCAGTTGGGTGGCACTGAAATCAACCGTTAGTTTCGTTACGGGACAATATCGTGCCGTTCGGTTCACCTTCGACCCCTCCCAAAGTGAACCAGATTTCGAAACCTAGGAGTTTCATTAAATCATCACTGAAATTCTCTCTAAGCTCAGGCGATAGTGCGAACGTATAGTTCTCCTGTTGCCGAATAAAGGGGCGGCAATAATAGGCAAAAATTGCAGATCTTTTTGTGGGCATGACGCTACTGCCGGTTGCATGCCAAGTCCGACCATCTAAAAACAAAGCCGTCCCCGCTGGTGCGGTAATGGGTACCATGGCCGGTGGGTCCGTAAAGAACCGCAACGGATTTTCCGCGAGATGCGAGCCCGGCGAGACAAGCGTACCACCATTTTCAGCGTTGAAATCGGAAAGTAGCCAAGCAACATTCATTACACCCGCATACGGCGTATTGGAAGGCATATAGGCTTGGTCGGCGTGTTTCATCATTTCAACACCTCTTTGCCCGACAATGTTCGCGGTCAGAGACGAAAGCAAAACAGCATCCAATCCAACTTGTGCAACATAATCATCGGGTAGACCGTAGTCAGATCCAAATAGTTTTTTCGCAACCGAGATGGCTTGTTGGTTAAGGGCCAGTTCTCGAAATTCCTTGCCCTTCCCGATCAAGCCGAATACACGTTGATTAGGACCGTGCCCTCGCGATCCCATGTTGCCGTCTTCAAGAAAAGCGATGCCACTTTCTCTCTCTTCTACCGCTAATTCATCGAGCCTATTAGTCAGCTGTGATAACAACTCTGGCGTAAGCGCTCCTTCAAGCAGTGCAACACCATAACAAGCCAGGTCTTGTTGTACCTGCGCCAAATCTTGTCGCAGTGGCGGAAGTTCCAGTTTTTCTGCTTGCATAGCTGGATCTCTTGTGAATATACTTAGTTAAGTTAAGTAATTATAGATACAATGTCAACAAACGAAAAAATCAAATCCGATATTCTTCTGTGTACTGTCTATTTGCATCGACTAGTACGAACTCAAGCCCGACAGTCAGCACAGAATTGGGCGGAAATTGCAGTGCTAAACAACTTAGAGCATTGGGGTGGATCGATTGGGGCGCGTAGTCCGGCAGCACTAACGCAAAAAGAACTCGCGTCATACGAGCAAGTGAGTCAGGCAGCAATGAGTAACATCATCAGGAAGTTGCGAGACCAGGAGTTAGTGAGGTGCAAAAAGAACACTGCAGATTCACGTAGCGTCTTGGTTAGCTTGACCGCCAAGGGTCGCCGACACCTTGCAAAACAAGGCCCTTTAATCAAACAGGTTTTCGATCAGCTACTCGACGATCTCTCAAAGGATGAGCTATCACAACTCGGGAACGGAATTAAAATATTGAGCGAAGCGCTCAAGAGTTCAGGCGAGGTGCAAAGTGCATTGCGAAATACGCGAGAAGGAATAAGCGCGTAGGCACCATGTTACAGATAGACAGGCCCAAAATCTGGAGTATTGGGTTGTTGCACATGGGCCAGAGTTTTCCGGGCGCGTTGGCGGCGGTAGCACTACCTGCACTTTTTCGTGAAAACGGGCTGCCTTTGGAAATGTTTTGGCTGTTTGCTTTGCCTTTGATACCCGGTTGGTTTCGATGGCTCATAGCGATAGTCATCGACAACCATGGCAGTGAGCAATTTGGCTATCGCAAAAGTTGGATCTTACCTTGTACCTTGATCGGGACAGCCCTTTACCTTTCTATTTCCTTTGTCGATCCAACGCCAACTTATCTGTGGTTGATCATTTGTCTCCTCGTAGTTAAGAGCGTCATCATGACTGCACAAGACGTTGCGGTTGATGGCTTGGCAGCAGAGAGTTTCAATGATGCCGAACGACCCATGGGAGCAGCGATCATTGTCTTCCTAATGTTTATGGGGACCGTTGCAGCCCAAGGTATGGTAGCTGCGGTACCACACATTGGGTGGCAACTCGTCATGGTTGTTGCTGCGTTTCTTCTGTTTATGGTCGCTCTCCCCACCTTGCTAAGGAACGAGGCACCCGCGCCAAAAGCCGCCAGGGAACGACGACAAGCACTGGAATCAGCCAGCGTCATCGAATTTGTTTTACGTAGAGAGTCTCGGTTCATCATGCCATTACTTCTCGCCATAGGTTTTAGCAGCAACTTGATGCGCGCCATGTTACCGGTCTATTTGGTTGATCTCGGACTGTCCTTAACGCAGATCGGTCTCATCTTTGGCTTTGCTGTCGTCATCGGTACTAGTCTTGCCACCTTTTTGATCCCGATCCTAAGCAGGCGTATGACGCGCACCAAACTGAGCTCCTGGGTAGTCGCCGGATATGTTCCCTGTTGCTTGTTGTTCCTCGCCATGAACCTCAAAGACCTACCAACGACGTTAATTGCCCTGGCACTGGCTTACGTGATGTTTATCTCAACATCGATTTGGATGTTGGTAACGGAAGCCAGACTCGAGTGGTCGTCAGCACGACAGGCAGCAACCGATTTCAGCTCTCAGGCGAGTTTTGCCAATTTAGGCGAATGGGCAGGTGCCTCCGTTGGTGGATTCCTGGCGGCGGCATTTGGCTGGCTATGGTTTTTCAATATTGCATGGGTGCTGTCAGCGGCAGCTGGAATTGCGTTCGTCTTGCTCCTAACCCCGATCAATCAGCTAATTGGCTCTCGCGATCCAAAAACAGCATAGGGCTCACTTTAGCCAGCCTGGGATTCGTTCTACTGAGCCTTGCGCTTGTTGCGCAGCTAACGGATCAGCCTGCCTACATTGCTCAAACCCTGTTTAAAGGTGGCATTTCATTGTTCATTGCTTTTAGTATTTCACTGTACGGCGTTGTGCAAGGCTTAGGAATGTAGCATGGAAATCAAAAAGCTGTAACTAGAGCGCGTTGCCTTTGGTCGCAGCCCTTCCTTCCACAGGCTCCGCCGAAAACAAGTGGCAACCTAATAGGTTCGAGTAGCTCATTCGGTGTAGCTCACAAGATTGGCTGAATTGCTTCTTCACAGTATGTTACAAAACCTCGGACAATTTCTGATTTTGTCCGAGTAAATGTAACACTAGTATGGCAGCACAAACACAACGAGACCGGATGATCCGACTACTGAAGGATCGTACGATGGCACGCGCCAGCGAGCTGTAAGTTGCTGGCATCGCCGCGAGCACGATTGCTCGCGCTGTCGAAAGCGGTGACGTGGTCCGTGCCGGACGTGGACTGTATCACCTCCCGGACAGTGAAATGGACGCCGAAACGACCCTGGCCGAGGCGTCGAAGCGCGTGCCAAAAGGGAAAATCTGCATGATATCAGCGCTGGCCTATCACGGTCTGACCGACCAGATGCCACGAAAAATCTGGATGGCAATTGGCATCAAAGACTGGAAGCCCTCCGTCGAGTACCCACCACGTCGGATCGTCCGCTTCCGGCCACCCTACCTGGAGTATGGCGTCGAGCGACACGTAATTTCAGGAGTCTATGTGCGGATCTACTCGAT
>QIGT01000427.1 GCA_003230835.1 Gammaproteobacteria bacterium | reverse complement strand
ACCTGTTCGGCATGAGTGCACGCGGATTTCGCAACCAGGTAGAAAGCCTCGGTATGAAAGTCAGCTCGAGCCACTTTCCCTGGGTCAATCGCAGTGACGATATCAACCAGGTTGGCGAAGTGATCAAAGAACTAGGCTTAAGTCGTGCGCCGGGCGGGTTTGCACCCGACGATTTCAAAGACATGGACGCGATAAAACATACCATCGAATTAACCCAAGACATGGTCGAACAACTAAAACCACTCGGACTAACCCTGTTCCTTCACAACCACTATTGGGAATTTGCAGATATTGACGGTCGACCGGCCTATCACTATCTGCAAGACGCAGTCGCGGAAGTTGAATTTGAGATCGATACTTATTGGGCGGCTAACTTTGGTCACAATGATCCCGCCGAGGAGATTCGGCGCGTGCGCAGTCGCACCCCCCTCATTCACGTCAAAGATGGACCCCTAGAAAAAGGTCTAAGCCACGTCGCTGTTGGGTTTGGTAAAATGGACATCCCAGCGTTGTTTAAAGCAGTGGACCCGGAAGTGTTAGAATGGGCGGTGGTAGAGCTCGATCAATGCGATACGGAGATGATCGTTGCCATCGCACAAAGCTATAAATATCTTACAGAAAACAATTTGGCGAAAGGCAATGTCTAATATTCTCTACGATTTCGGAGTGGGTCGATCAGACCCCAGCACTTTTCCCACGCAAGCTTTACAGGCCGCGGCAGTCAAAGTAATCGCCGAGCAAGCCGAAGAATTGACCATGTACCCCGGCGGATTAGGTCATGCAGGCCTGCGCGAAGCCATGGCAAAACGAGAAGGTGACCGTGAAGGGGTACGAATAGATCCAGACCATTTGATCATTACTAACGGGTCAATGCAGGCAGTGACTTTAACAGCAGAAGCCTTACAAGAAGACAAAGGCGACACGGTACTGGTCGAAGAATTTTCCTACCCCGGCACCTTAGGCGCCTATCGCAGCCTGAATCTCGAGATGATCGGCATTAAGCTCGATGAGGGCGGCATGCGTATCGACCACATGGAAGAGCAGCTAGAGCGGCTTGAACAACAAGGTCGACGACCAAAATTCATCTACGCCATTAGCACTTATCAGAACCCCACGGGTTTTGTAATGCCAAAGTCTCGCCGTCAAGAAATGATCGATTTGGCAGCGAAATACCAAGTGCCTATTGTCGAAGACAACTGTTACGCCGACGTGCACTATGAAGGTGATGTTGAACCCGCATTGTTTGCCTTAGATGATCGTCCCGAGCATATCTATATTGGTTCGTTGTCGAAGATTTTGGCACCAGGTTTAAGATTGGGATATATCTACGCACGACCGCCGATGCTAGAAAAAATCTTAGCTCGTCGCCACGATGCCGGCAGTAACTACCTCGCATCCGCAATAGCTGCAGAATTTTACAAAGATGGCATTCAGGCTCATGCAGATGTGGCCAACCCGGTGTTAAAAAACAAACGCGACCTCACCACCGCCGGGCTCGCCGCCGAAGCAGAAGATATCTGTGTTTGGTCTAATCCTGTGGGAGGGCTATTTGTCTGGGTAAGACTACCCGACGATGTAGATCAACCTAAGCTCAACAAGCTAGCTGGCGAGAACGGCTTTAAGTTTTTACCCGGGATCGCGTTTCATTATCAAAACAAAAACGTACCTTATATTCGTTTGGCCTTTGGCCATCTCACCGAGTCTCAAATTGAACAAGGCATCCCGGTTTTGGCACGCTGCATTCGTGAAGCAAGAACCAGTAATGAGCGACGCTCATTCGACCGGTTGTTTGATTGAATGTCGCAGCGGGCCTTGCCGCACCGGGCCTCACCGCATCGGGCCTTGCCGCACCTTGCCTAGGACATCGAATTTTAGTGTGGGGTAGCAGTTGTGCAGGTAAAAGTACCACTGCTGAGCAACTCGCCCAGCAACTAGACATTCCTTTTGTAGATCTAGACGCACTCAACTGGCTACCTAACTGGGTTGGTCTCAACATGACAGACCCAGACAGGTTGGTAGAGCGCATCACCAACGCAACCTCTGGCAGTGCCTGGGTGGTGGCTGGGTCATATACCAAACAATCTCAAGCTACATTTTGGCCTCGCCTGCAAACCATCATATGGCTGGACCTACCCTTGCCGCTGCTACTTTATAGGGTACTCACTAGATCTTGGCGCAGATGGCGTTCCAAAGAGCTTTTATGGGGGACTAACTACGAAAATTTTTGGGATCAACTCAAAGTATGGAAAGGTGAAAAGTCTTTGGTGTGGTGGATTGTCACTCAACACAAACGTAAACGAGCGGATGTTTATCGGTTCATGATGGACCCACAATGGTCGCATATTCATTTTGTGCGGATCAATAACACCCAAGCTATCGACTTAATGTTGAAGGATTTGGGCCGCCAATGAACCATCCCTGATTTCAAGACCTGGTAACCACTAGGCTCCCTAGGTGTCAGGGCGCGCGCCCTTAATAATATCCTTAATGCGATCGAGGAAGGTATCACTTTTCAAATCCGAAAACTCACCGGCGTCAAAATACATGCCTTCACACTGACCACACTGCTCGTACCAGATATGAGTTTGATTTTTGTCGTAAGTCTTATCCATGGCAATACCACATTCCGGACAATTGATATCTCCGATCTTGTCGAGTTGCCCACCCACTTTTGGATCACCCGAGTCCAAAACAATTTCAGACATCTGCTCACGCCGCATTTCTCGTAAGACATCTGGTTGACAAAAAATGCCACCACATTCACAACACCGATGAATGGTGATTTTGCGCCCATAGGTTTTGGTTTCCATCTCGCCAGGACACTTTGGACATCGCATTACACACAAGTTCCCATTTTGACCCTTTGAACATAAGCTTCTGCATGGCGCCAGTCTACACCACCTAAACAAGCCGTATCTCTTAGGCCGCGCAGCCAATCTTGGTTACGGCTATACTGTTTGGCTATGGAAATACAAGAAAATCTGGTCTATCCCTGGAACACGCCACCACCCGTCGGCAGCATAAAAGAACTTGCCCCGGGCGTGTATTGGCTCGCTATGCCTATGCCGGGTTCGTTGGGGCACATCAATTTATATCTGTTGGAAGATAATACTGGATGGTATGTCGTGGATACCGGGCTAAGCAATGCAGACACTGGCGCGGCTTGGAAGGAAATATTCTCCTCTCAATTAGGATCAAAACCTGTCATTGGTGTGATCTGCACGCATATGCATCCTGATCACATCGGGCAGGCCTCTATGATTACCGAGGAATTTCGCTGCCCTTTGTACATGACACGAGCGGAGTACTATCAAGCCCGATCTTTTGCCAATAGCGGTTCAAGTCATCATTCAAGTTGGCAAGGCCAAATGTTCTATACCAGAGCAGGCATGCCTGACAACTACCTCGAAGAACTACAAAAAATGTGGCGAGCCCACTCTGCCGAAGGGATGGGTATGCCAACCATGCCTTCCGGCTACGAATGCTTAGAAGACGGTCAAGTTTTAACAATTGGTGATCATGAATGGCGTGTTGTGGTGGGTTCCGGTCATTCTCCCGAACATGCGTG
>QIGT01000173.1 GCA_003230835.1 Gammaproteobacteria bacterium | reverse complement strand
ACATACCTGCCAGCGCATGTCCAAATGAAATGATCCATATGACGGGTTCTGCCAGCAAATAATCCGACGGAAATAGCGCTCGCAACAACATTGAACCCAAACCAGACCAAAATAACGCCATACAAAGTAAAAATACGAAATACCAATATTCGATACGAACAATTCCCGCGCGGCCTTCGCTCGACAACCCAACGAGTTTCGGGAACAACCACGGCACCCACGCCTTGTTGATGGCACCGTTCAGCAATGCAATAGCCATACCGAGCTGAACACCGACTAAAAAAATACCAGCTTCGTCTAGCCCTAGAATACTAGCAACCATCAAACGGTCTGCGGTCACAACAACAAGAAAACCTAATTGATACCCCACAACAGGCAGTCCGAACCGAAGCGCTTTCTCCAGATCGCTTCGGCCAATCGCCGTGAAACTAACGACCGTGCTACGGGACCGAAGCAGCGCCCCAAGCGCAAATAGCGGGGGTACCGTTAATGCAATCAGCGCGCCATCCAAACCCCAATCAAACACCAACACCAACAAAATGATGGCGCCTACTTCGAAAGCCATCATCGTCAAACGGACAGTTGCATATACCGTCGGGCGTCGACGCATCTGATAAAGAATTAACAGGACTTCCAAACACGCGTGAGTCATCGCTACCAACAGCATAAGCCCAATTATCCGCATGGATATCCCGGTTAACTCGAGCAGCAATCCAGAAAACACAACTCCGAAACACAGCACTATTGTTCCGGCAAACAAACAGATCGAAAATAGCGTCCCAATGAGGCTCGCTATTTCAGACTCTGAGCGTTTAGCAAACTGCACGGAAACATATCCATGCGTGCCACATGCAATAATCGGAATTAATAGCGTCACGAACGCAGCAAATAGCCCGAGCAAACCCATCTCCTCCAAAGATAGTTTGCGGGCGACCAGCGGAAGTATCGCGAGCGGTGTCGCCTTGTACAGTATATTCACAATGATATAAATCGCACTACCACGAAACAAGTCCTCCAATTCCGTGTTGAATGGCAGTTTGTAAATCATTTGAAAATTACGTTACATACTGAACTTTCAAGTCTACCGAAAAACGGTAGTTTCTCGTTCATCCTTGAATCCACGCGCTGCCATCACAATAAATACACTGTGAAGCATCGCGAGATGTGGATGCTGGAGAGCATCCTGAACCATAGCCAGTATCGGCAAATAGCCTAGAAGCAGCATTAGCTCCAAATTCGTATTCCGTCCAATCTTTAATGGCATCACGAGCAAAATAAACAGCAATAAACCCGGAACCCCGAAACGCGTCCCAACCTTTAGGTATGAGTTATGGAATGACTCAACGTAGTCGCTGATTGCACCATATTGCACACTGCCAATCCCTACCAGAGGATTCTGCGCCATCAGATCCAACGCCAGCCGGTACACAATCTCCCGATCGTCTGTCTTTGATATCCGAGTGACGATTGCGGCCGCATCCGCCAAGTTGTCCCCAGCCCAGATCAACAACGTAATGACACTGGCAATTGCTATAAACATCAGAATCTGATAAATCAAACGTCCGCTTCGCAGTGCTTTGTAGATCGCGAATCCCATCAGAATGGCGATGGCCACTACGACTGATCTCGACGTCGTGACAACAGCCGCGAGTAACGTCAGGGCGCCCCACCCCCAACGCCTGAAGATGAAAAAATTCACGAGGCAGCCTAAGCCCAACATGATACCGAGCATATTTGGCCAATCATAGAATAGGCTATCTCCCCAAACCCGCTTAGCAGGCAAAATAAACAACTGCAGTCCGTCGGCGTAAATCTTCAAATAGAAAAAAGAGAAAACAACGACCCCAGCATATATTGTGACCGCAAATGCGAAACCATGAAGCAGGCTCAATCGATCCCTGGTTCCGTGACCAAATAAATAAAAGACAAAAAACAAAATTGATGGCAACACTGTGCCAATCCGGAACATATCCGCATAGGGACTGAAGATATTCGCAATAATTGCGTAGACCACACAAGCCGCACACAACGCAAGGCGTATCAACGCCAGAAAGTCATTAAACGTCCAACGAATTACAGCCAACCCCATCACTGCGAAGGCTATCCAGTACCACGGCGCCTCAGGAATCGCGATAGGCAGACCCAGCCCCAAGCCAAGAAACCAGTCGACTGATCCGATTACTGGTCGAAGCCTCGTTCGTGTAACGTTACTGCTCTTGCGTTGACGGAGGCTTGCGTTTTCATGACGCATATACAGCGTCTCTAGCTACGGCGATATAGATCTTTAGACACCAGGTAAATTAGCATTAACACACCCCCAAGCAGAAATGTCAGCGCCGCCATCACTAGTCTGCGCGGGCTGGCCGGAAAATACGGTACAATAGCGGGGTCAATTACTCGAAAAACGTAGTCCTGCTGAGATTCGGCCAACGCTGCACGTTCGAACTGACGTTGCAAGGCCCTTGACAATGCTTGGTGTGTTTCCGCCAATAGCGTATTTGATAACTGCTCTTTCAATTGACGAATCATTGCTTCCGCTTCTTCAACAGCCAACTTACGCACGTGATCATTCAATTGGCTGATAATAATATTAGCCCAGTCGGCAGCTCTCACCGGATCCTCGGCAGTTACCGTCAGCACATACACATTCGTAGCAGGATCAGATTTAACAAAAACGAGATCTCCGAAGCGCTCCTGTACTTCCCACGGATCTGGTGCAAGTAGGAGCGCATCAGAATCAACCCCCTCGAGGAACAGTTTGACTCGATCTATTCTACCCCTCTTCTTCCAAGCGCTAGTTTCGTCGCTCCAACGCGAAGCAAACAACTCATGCAATATTCCCTCATCCGCGGTAAAACCCAGAGCAAATTCTCGTGAATTCAAAATTTCCAATGAGTGTGCCACGCGAGTGGCCTCATCATCAGGAACCACAAGACTGGCCAAACCACCAAGCACGCCAGAACCAAATGGATTTGACGAGGGACCAAACGGACTTGCAGGCACCAAAACAACCTCCGCTCGATAGTGCGGAGTCAACAGGAACGAGATCGTGTACCCGATCACAGCCCCAACCAATCCAGCCATGAAAAGGATATGGCTCTTCTTTGCGAAAATCGTTGCCAGATAGACAATATCAACTTGGAAATCGCGAGAATCCCGCGCGTCGATCTCCGTCGAAATATCGTGATTCAAATTCTTACCCGACAGCCAGCATTTAGAACGAATTAACCGCCGCCACAGATATCGCAAGGTTATAGAGTATCTGCGTAATACTCGCCCACTGCACGATATTTGGCACGCGATCAGTGTCCATCGGCACAACGATCGTATCACCCGGGAACATCTGACCCGCACCGCCGCGGAACCAGCGCGAACGCTTGGCCGCGTGGACCGCACCATTGGCACGCACGACATAGACTCGTTTGCCGTCAGCGTTCGAGGTCAACCCGCCGCTCAGCGCGACATACGCATTGCGGTTGCGACCAGGCGCGAATAGATGCGAAGTCGCGTACTGCACTTCGCCGAGCACCATAACTTCCTGCGAGAGATGCGGGACATGTAACTTGTCGCAATCA
>QIGT01000172.1 GCA_003230835.1 Gammaproteobacteria bacterium | reverse complement strand
GTGCCATTGAAGGGTGGGAAGTGACGCCCCCCGGCCAAAGTGGTTTTGTCAGTGCTGCAGGAGAGAAAAGTCCCCACTATGAAGATCAGTTTGATATGTACAATAATTTTGGGCGCAAGCGTATGTGGTTTTATCGCAAAGATGTTGAAGCGCATGCGGAGTCGGAGGTAACGCTTTCTTACTAATGCTTAAAGCTATTTAAAATCAAGTAGTTAAACAGTATTATTCGTTTCGTTTCGATAGTGAGTTGTACTCTACTTACAGGTGCGAACTAACTGAATTTCCGGATCGCTATAACAACCCAAGGTAGTATTACTATGATAGCAACTAAAACAAATATGGACACAAATACGATATTCGCTGTGTTCGTTTTAGTTGTGGTTTTGCTCGCGTCGTGGTGGGTTTTGTTTCTCAAAAAGGTAAATAAATCTTCACGTTCTGCATCTGATTTAAAACATGAATCTGGCAATATTTGAGCACGCATGTCTGCTAGGAATATGTACAGATTGCCTTCATTGTTTATAACTTCATCTACAAGGTCCCACTTATAAAAGGTGTTACTCACGGAAGAAGAACTCAAGATGCCGTCCTCATCCAGTTTGATAGTCCTTTTACCGGTAACAAGCTCATTTTTTTCAGGGTGAAATGCATGCAATATAGATTGTCTACTTTTCGCATAGAAAATTATGATAGCTATCAATGGTAATGCAGTTATTGTCATTGTAGGCCAGTGAAAATCAGACCATTTGTAGTCAATGACTTCAAATAGAATACTAAATATGATGACAATCGCGAACCACAATGCCACATTTGTGTACGCCGGCTTTAGGCCAAATAATCGCATTGGAGGTTCCAAGTTCGATGCGGCGAAATCAGAATACCTTGAGTAGTCATCTTCGGTTACATGAAATGTTTTTTCCATATTGCTCTACCCTCATGTCATATAAATCCCTAACCTCACCATACTCCTGTTGGTTTAGCCATTTGCAAAAACCCCACGATTAGAGCGTGTTAAGCGTAGGCAGGATGACTCGATTCTTTGAGAGTCTCAATCTGCTCACGATGGATCTAACCAATGTGATTGAGTAATGCGAGGTGGGTAGGAGAGTGGCGGAAGAGGTAGGAATCGAACCCACCAAGCACGTATTCGCACCTCAACGGCTTTGAAGGCCGCGCGCCCCACCAGAGACGATACTCTTCCACAGACCATAGTAACAACCACCATCGATAAGTTGAATGCTTATCGCTTCAATTCATAGCTGTCTCGCAACACCACCCTTTCGTTGTTTTGTCGCCGGGTGAATCCGCGACCATCAAAATACTCCAGTATTTCAATCGCAATATTGCGGCCAATACCCGTGAGATCTCTAAATTCTTTGACCGAAAATGGCTTCGTCGCAGCCAGTTGTTTTACCTCTTGCGCAAGAATTTGTAGTTGCGCTGGAAGGTAGAATCGATGCTTAGCCACCCGCACCAGCAAACCTCTCTTAACAAGCTCTTGCATGCTTGTTTCAAGTTGGCTTTGTTGCATTTGCCACTGCTTGGCCAAGTCGCCACTGGAAGGGGCTTGTTTAACATTGAGCGATTGTTCTAGGCGTTGCCAAATTTGTTGAAGTGCCTCTGGTAGGTCTGCAGTATGGCTGGCCAGGCTATAGGTGCCGCCAGCGTTCTTGATGCGCCCGGATTGAGCTAAAGCATTCAAGATGTGTGTGCGTAAGACCGGTGGAACATCGCCAAAGGCATTTTCTTTAAGACCTGTAGAGCTGGCGTTACTCTTCGCTTCAGATTCTAACCTTGCCAGTATTTCTTTAGCGACGCTGGCAATATAAGTTTTACTGATGGCCAGCTGATCGAGTTGCGTGGCTTGGTGTTGTTGTAGCAGTTCACTCAATGTTTGTTGTGATATTTGCCACGTGTCGAGGAACGGTTGTATATGGAAATAGCCTGCATCTAGTAGTGTGCGGCAGCTTTGCGTTGCTGTTGGCTGGTCATAGTTTTGTAGTAGGGTTTTGTGCGTATCTGCTCGGCGACGTTGGGTACCTTGTCTGCGGGTGTGGATGACTGTGCCGCCACCCAGTGTCAGGTCAAGGCTGTGATCGCGAATCACCAGTCGATCACCGGCACGTACCGCTAGGGGTAGGTCGCATATCAGGTCGACGGCTGCGCTATGGGCTGGCTCTATTTTATCTTCCGACAACAGTGCGAGCCGCCCAGTACTGTGGCTTGTCGCATGATAAATATGCACGGGAGTCCAGTGTTTTACTGGGCGTGGAAAGTCTTTGAGAACATCAATTTTAACCGACAGCTCACTGTAGTGGGCTGTATCATATGCGCTGAGCCAGTCTCCTCGTTTAACCTCGTCTAGCGAGAGCCCGGTAATGTTTAGCGCACAGCGTTCCCCACCTGAAGCGCTGCTAGCGGTTTGGTTTTGACAGCGAATATCTCGAACCCTCACTGTTTTCCCAGAAGGGAAGTGAAACAAGGTGTCATCGAGGGCAAGTTGCCCACTGTGTACTGTGCCGGTCACCACCAGTCCTGCTCCGCGGATTGAAAACGCGCGGTCGATGGCTAACCGAAAGGCGGTGTTGGTTTGTTTTATTTTCGATTCGTTCGCTTCGCTACGCAATTTTTCCAGTAGTGGGTTGAAAGAATCAGTTTGTTCGGTAGAGGTGCGAAAGACCTGTGCCTGGTGTAAAAATGTACCCTGGGTGAGGGCGGTGATCTCATCAAGACATCGTTTTATCCTGGCCTCATCTACGCGGTCACACTTTGTCAGGGCGATGGCACCACGCTTGATACCAACTAAGCTAAGAATGCTAAGGTGTTCTCGGCTTTGCGGCATAGGGCCGTCGTCCGCCGCGATAACCAACAAAGCGAATTGTTCACTGGCAACGCCAGCGACCATGTTGTGGATAAACTTGTGATGGCCAGGTACGTCTACAAAGCCGATCTTGCCCTCGTCTATGTAGGCAAAGCCCAGGTCAATGGTCAGTCCGCGTTTCTTTTCTTCCTCTAGACGATCTGTGTTAACACCGGTTAATGCGTGCACCAAAGAAGTTTTACCGTGGTCAACATGACCGGCGAGGGTCACGATCATTGTGGTAGTTGCGCCAGTGTATCTATCAGAGTTTCCAGCGAGTCTGCGCCGCGCATGTCGAGCAGTACTTGACCGTCACTGATTCTACCTATTACTGGAATCGATAAGCCGCGCAGGGTGGTGATGATCTCATCTGGCGAGCATTTTGGGTGGTTGATGGCAACACTGATGCTGTCGATGGTTTTGTCGGGCATAGCGCCACTACCTATTTGAGCAGGCGCTTCTATCACGTCTGCCTGCCAGGGGTGGCTTAACGAGGCAGCCACCGCCGCGCCGCGACGCCGAAGTTCGGTATCGGTCAAGGTTAGGGTTTTCAGTAACGGTATATTCTGGCTTAGCGTTTCAGGGTCTTCATACAACTTTAACGTAGCTTCCAAAATGGCAAGAGTGATTTTGTCAGCGCGCAGTGCTCGCTTTAGCGGGTTAGCCTTGATCTTATCCAGTAGGGTTTTATCTCCCACGATAATGCCGGCCTGAA
>QIGT01000235.1 GCA_003230835.1 Gammaproteobacteria bacterium | reverse complement strand
CCGGGATGGCTTGGCTCAACCAGAACTATTCGAACATTGTGCAATTTAATATCGGAGGTTCCCTTATAGAGTGCGCCCCATGGCGCACAGATTAGTCAATTTAACGCCGATGAAGGCGTGATAACATACCGACAATTCGTTTAGGCAACCCCACCCTATGCAACCAATGGCCAACATCGCACTGCGCGCAGCACGTAGAGCCGGTGATTTCATCGCCCAGTCTTTTGATCGCCCGGATGAACGCATAATAGAGACCAAGGCGCTTAACGATTTTGTTAGCGATGTAGACAAAGATGCAGAACAAATCATCATCAGCACGATTGAAGCCGCCTACGGCGACCACGCAATTCTAGCTGAAGAGTCTGGTGTTACGAACCGAGACAGTGAGTACACCTGGATTATTGACCCTTTGGATGGCACGCTAAATTTCATTCAAGGTATACCTCATTTTGCTGTATCTATTGGCGTACTCAAAGGTAAACATCTAGAACATGGGGTGATTTACGACCCCATTCGCCATGAAGAATTTGTTGCTAGCCGAGGCTATGGTGCACAGCTAAATGGCAAGCGTATGCGTGTGGGTAATCGCACAAAGTTGGACGAATGTGTTCTCGGCACAGGTATTCCGCCCGGCAGTATAGCCCAACACCTAGACTCCTATATGCAGTCATTACACCACTTTACAGCACAATCCCGGGCTATTCGCCGCGCCGGGAGTGCAGCACTGGACTTGGCTTATGTGGCGGCTGGGAGAACTGATGGCTTTTGGGAAATGGGACTAGGCAAATGGGACATCGCAGCAGGCATTGTACTGGTTAGAGAAGCCGGCGGTTTCATAGGCGACCTGGCAGGCGGTGAGAATTTTTGGGAAACCGGCGACATCGTGGCTGCCAACCCCAGAGTATTCCGCGCAATGATCCAGACGTTAAAGACCTAGGCAGAAAACCACAGAAATTATGGATAAGTACCTTCTGAGCTTTCCTCGGGTTCAGGTACCAGCAAATCTTCCCGGGTGATATTCATCACTAACAATATGCTTGCTGCGACGTACATGGAAGAATATGTACCGACTACAACACCGATGCTCAAAGCCATCGCAAACCCTCGAATGACGTCGCCGCCCGCAAAAAGTAAGGCCAGCAGTACAAACAAAGTAGTCATCGAGGTCACCAAAGTTCGCCCTAAGGTTTGATTGAGCGATTTATTGATAACCTCTATCGGTGTTGCCTTCCGCATTTTCCGAAAATTCTCTCGCACACGATCGCTCACGACAATGGTGTCGTTCAAGGAGTAACCTATTACCGCCAACAAGGCTGCTAACACGGTTAAATCGAAGGTCCACTGAAACACCGCAAAGCAGCCCAACACGATAAACACATCGTGCGCCAAAGCCGCGACTGCGCCCACTGAAAACTGCTTGGTAAAGCGAAATAATATGTAAAGCATCACTACAATGAGGGCTGTCAACAACGCTAAGCCACCGTCTTCGGTCAACTCTTCACCTACCGCCGGACCCACATAGCTAGATTGCCTCAGCTCAATATCACCATAATTCACCTTCAGGGCGGTGAAAATTTGGTCTCCAAGGTTTGATTGCTCAATTCCTTCTTGGGGCGGCATGCGAATGAGTACTTCGCGATTGGATCCGAAATATTGAACAGTGCCATTTGCAAAGCCTTCGTCTGCCAAGAAGTTGCGCACTTCTTCTGAACTCACTTCCTCACTGAAACTCAACTCGACCAGCGAACCGCCGGTAAAATCTAGCCCCATATTAAGGCCATTAAAGAACAACGTAGCCACTGCAATGAGCAACAACGCAACCGAGGTTATAGCGGCATATTTACGCTTACCCATAAAATCGAAATTAGGGGTACTCATACTTTTAGTGCCTCCAGCTTACGACCGCCATACATTAAGTTTATTTGTGCCCGGGTCACCATAATGGCCGTGAACATCGATGTGACGATGCCAACGGCCAGAGTGACTGCAAAACCTCGCACGGCCCCGCTGCCAATTGACAATAACACTATGGCGACAAAGAAAGTGGTCACATTTGCGTCAGTAATGGTGAGGAGTGCTCGATCAAACCCTGCTTGAATCGCTTGTTGAGGCGGTCGATCCTTCAGTTCTTCACGTATGCGAGAAAAAATCAACACATTGGCATCTACTGCCATACCTACGGTTAGAACGATACCCGCAATACCGGGCAAGGTTAGGGTTGCGCCTAACACCGACATGATGGCTATCAACAACATCAAATTGGTGGTCAGCGCGATATTGGCAAACAGACCGAACCAACGGTAATAGAAGATCATGAATATCAACACAGCGATAAAGCCAATGGCGACTGCTTGCCAACCGCTGGTAATGTTCTCTTCTCCTAGCTGTGCGCCAATGGTACGTTCTTCCACGATATACATGGGCGCGGCCAAAGCACCAGCGCGTAACAGCAACGCCAAATCTTGTGCTTCTCTTATACTAAGACCGGTGATGCGAAATTGAAAACCTAGGGCTGACTTTATGTTAGCGACACTGATAAGACGCCTTTCTTCTTTACTCTCATAAACGTCGGTCAGTTCACCATCCACTCTCACCTGTCGTTTAATCTGCTTCTGCTCAATAAACAGAATGGCCATGTCGCGGCCAACATTGTCTCTGGTTGAGTCATGCATGCGACGCCCACCGTCACTGTCTAATTCGATGCTGACCTGGGGCTGGGAAGTTTCTGGATCGTACCCTTGTTGTGCATCTTGTACATTGTTACCGGTGACAATGTTACGCCGCAATATGTCTTGCAGCCCGCCCTCGTAGGGGTAAGTTTCTAGTTGAAAGCGAGGCGTATTGGGTTGTGCTGCCAATCGAAACTCTAAATTGGCAAACTTGTTTAATATTTCCTTAGCCCGCGCGCTGTCTTGAATACCCGGAAGATCCACCACTATTCTAGATCGTCCCAAACGCTGCACCTGGGGTTCTGATACCCCAAGCTCGTTGACCCGATTACGTAGGCTGGTTAGGTTTTGGCTGATGGCTCTATCTTCGAACGCACGAATTTTGTCGCTGCTCAACCTAAAAACTAAACCAGGCTTACCTTCAACGGTTTGTTCTCTGACCTGGTAGTCTTGGTATTCTTCCAGCACTTCTGCGCCTTTGTCGCGTTCAGCCTCATTACTGAAGGCAGCAGAAATAACCAAATCATCTACCCAGGCACGGTTAGGTATGTAAACCACACGAGCCTCGCGCAATTTATCCTGCATACCTTGTGCTGTGCTTTCCACCACAGACTCCAAGTACTGCTGCATGTTGACCTGGAGTAGAAAGTGTACGCCACCAGACAGGTCCAAGCCCAAAGACATCGCCTTGCCGCCTATGCCTTGGAGCCACGCTGGAGTGGTGCTCGCTCTGTTGAGTGCAATCACGTACTCGCCTTCAGCGTTTATCAAATCGCTTATTATGGTCTGGGCTCTGAGTTGATTTTCATCCGAGGTCACCCGTACCAAGCCGAAGCCATCAACAATTTCAGTGGCCTTCACAACAATACCCGCAGCGCGCAAGGCAGCCTCAATATCCTGTAGCTGGGCAGCACT